>DAOWIX010000039.1 GCA_030640695.1 Deltaproteobacteria bacterium
AGCACCTCACGGGTAAAACGCTGGCCGCCGCAGGAATCACATTTAACAAAAATATCGGGTAAAAAATGCATCTCGACCCGGGTCAGGCCATCCCCTTTACAAGCTTCACAGCGACCGCCCTTAACATTAAAGCTAAAGCGTCCAGGCTTATAACCTCGAATCCGAGCCTCAGGCAAGCCCGCAAAAAGCTCACGGATCGGCGTAAAAATACCTGTATAGGTAGCTGGGTTAGAACGGGGCGTCCTCCCAATCGGACTCTGGTCAATACTGATTACTTTATCGAGCTGATCAAGACCATTAATCTCTTGAAAAGAGCCGACCGGAAAACGCTCACTATAAAGATGGTTATGGAGAGCCGGATAGAGAGTCTCGTTAACCAAAGTGCTTTTCCCGGAGCCGGAAACCCCAGTCACACAAAGCAATAAACCCAAGGGAAATGCAACATCAATCCGTTGCAGATTGTGCCGGTTAGCCCCCTTAATAACAATTTGCCGTTGCTGGTCGACCGGTCGTCGTTCAGGTATCTCGACTCTTTTGCGACCGGAAAGATAGAGACCGGTCAACGACTCCCCGGCCACAATTTCCGCAGGGGTTCCCTGGGCCACAACCTCACCGCCCAGACGTCCGGCGCCGGGTCCCATATCAATAACCTGGTCGGCCGCCATAATCGTCTCCTGATCATGCTCTACCACCAGCAGTGAATTTCCCAGGTCACGAAGTTTCATCAGAGCCTTTAGAAGGCGGCGATTATCACGCTGATGGAGTCCGATACTGGGCTCATCAAGAACATACAAGACCCCGGTGAGCCCCGAACCAATTTGGGTCGCCAGACGAATGCGCTGTGATTCTCCACCGGAAAGGGTGGCACTGGCCCGTTCCAGGGTTAAATAGTCGAGGCCAACATCGATCAGAAACTGCAAACGAGTAGCCAATTCACCAAGAATCCGACTTGCAATCGCCTGACGGGCTGGCGGAAGCTTTAAAGCCGTCAAAAATTTAAGTGTTTGCGGTAACGAATAACAGGTCAACTCATAGATATTTAATCCCGCTATCTGGACCTGCAAGCTCTCCTGATTCAAGCGCGCACCTTGACAGTGAGGACAGGGCTTGGGCGAAAGATAGCGCAGCAACTCACTGTCGTTCTCACCATCCGCTTTTCCATAGCGCCTTTTCAAGCTCGGAATAACTCCTTCAAACTTCCTCTCCAGAGCGCGTTGGTAGCGACCATCAACCAGCAAACCGGGAATCTTTTCCCGCCCCGATCCGGAAAAAATAATCTTTTTGACCTTTTGCGAAAGCTCTACAAAAGGAGTCGTCAACGAAAAATCGTAATGCCTTGAGAGCGGTTCTATAACCTCACTGAGATAGAAAGTGAGGGATCGGCGCCAAGGTGCAACCGCCCCATCTTTAAGGGTTAAAGCGGGATCCGGAACAATCAGATCGGCATCAAAGACCAGATCTCGCCCCAAACCGCTACATTCGGAACAGGCCCCATGGGGATTATTGAAGGAGAAAAGGCGTGGTGAAAGTTCTGCGAAACTGATACCGCAATCACTACAAGCGAGACGACGAGAGAAAAGTAAGTTTTCTCCGTTGACAATCTGCACCGCTACCAGATCGTCAGCCTTATCCATCGCCAGTTCCAGAGAATCGACCAAGCGGCCGCGACTTTCACTATTAACTATCAAGCGATCGACGACCAATGAAATGTCATGGTAACGCTGGCGATCAAGAAGCGGCGGGGAGTCGAGACGATGGATCTCGCCATCCACTTCAACCCGCAAAAAGCCTTGACTTTGGAGATCAGCAAAGAGTTTGCTATACTCTCCCTTACGACGGCGCACGAGTGGCGCCATAATCATCAATTTGCTCCCCATCGGCATCTTTTCGATTGCATCGGCTATCTGGTCAACCGTCTGTGAAGTGATCGGTTTACCACATTGGCCACAATGAGCCACCCCTACTCGAGCATAGAGCAAACGCAGATAGTCATAAATTTCCGTCACCGTCCCCACGGTTGAACGAGGGTTATGGGAAACCCTTTTCTGCTCGATCGAAATCGCCGGCGAGAGCCCCGATATTTCATCAACATCGGGTTTTTCCATCAGTTGCAGAAACTGCCGGGCGTAGGCCGAGAGCGACTCAACATAACGCCGTTGCCCCTCAGCGTAGACCGTATCAAAAGCCAAAGATGATTTTCCGGAACCACTCAAGCCAGTAACCACGACAAACTGCCGCCGGGGAATAGCCAGACTGATATTTTTCAGGTTATGTTCCCGGGCCCCTTTAATGACAATCTCTTCCACGTTACAATCCCATAATATTAAAAAAATTGTGTAACTATTCAGCGTAAATAAAAAAGTGTCAAATATTGATATTTTTCAGTGCAGTCCGGTTAAGAACTTGCATTGATAAAAATCTAGGGATATCGGGTTGTTTTCTGTAACGTCTCGCAAAATTTTGTTGTTTTTCCCAGCGAATGGAGCCAAAAAATTGCGACTGTCTGAGCGATGCAAGAGTGAGTTTCGCAATTTTGGCGTAATGAGCGCTGGAAAAACAAAAATTTTGCGTAAGAAGTGGAAGAAAATTACCCGATATCCCGGGTTGCAATTACCTAACCGAACAGTACTGGATATTTTTAGCAACTTCTGGGGGCAACCTGATTCTCCGAAGGAAATCGGGATTGTGTACCCTGAATTTGCGGGTTTGCTGAATAGTTACACAATTGTCCAGGAAGCGGTTCGAAAATCACAATTTTTCACAATCAATAGAGTTTAGAAAAAAGGGAGGGGTATCGAACAGTCACCTAGATTTTTCTTGAAAAACCTAAGCTATTCAATTAGGGTTACGAAAATTGGGGTCATTATAAAAATAACAAACTTAAGGATTGGGCATGGTAAAAGTTTCAACACTTTTTTTCACCTTTATCTCTACTCTTCTCTTCCTGCTCTCCCCCGCTGGCAGTCAGGCCAAAGGGTCAGATTTACGCCTGATCTATATAGGCTCTCTCTCAGGCTATGTCAAACTCTGCGGTTGACACAAAAAACAGGCGGGTGGTCTGGCCCGTCATAAAACAGTCATCGATATTCTGCGCCAGGATGCAGGCACCGGTAAAAGCCTGTTTATTAACTGCGGCAACCTGACCAAGAGAACCATTAAAAACGACTTCGATGTCAAACGCCAAATCCTCAAAACCGCTCTGCAGGGATATGAAATTATTGGCACTGAAATTTTCACCCCTGGGGCCCAAGAGTTAATTTACGGACGCCAGATGATGACTACCCTCAAAGAAAATGCCCAAAAAAGCACTATCCTGTGCGGCAATCTCGACGGCCAACCAATCCCCGGGATCGAAACTCATAAAGTTTTCATAATTAATGATAAAAAGGTGTTGGTCACGGCAATCGTCGATCCTGACCTTGAGAAGAAAGCGATTCACGGCCTCCAGGTCAAAGAGCCGCTTCCAGCCCTAGAGCAGATCCTTAAAACACCGCATGACCTGGCCGTTGTGATCCTGCATCTTTCCGACAGCAAAGCTCGCAAGCTAATTAGAATTGTTGAGGGCCTCGACATCGCCATCCTGGCCAGCCAACGAGGCACTATGAAGGAGAGCGAACGCATCAACGGGTGCTGGCTGGTCAAAAACAATAACCACGGCAAGACCATCGGCTATCTGGATTGGGATTTTACAGCTAAAGCCCCAACCGCCACAAAACTCATAAATATTGGGAAAGATGAATATAAAGCTGATCAGCAAGTCGCCAATCTGGTCAGTGACCATGAAATCTGGTTGCGGCAGCACTATATTGAAATTGAAAAAAACAGAAAGAAGACCGATACCGACCTGCGGGTCCCAATCCCCTATGCTGGCAGCCAGACTTGCGGCACCTGCCATCCCCAAATAACAGCCTCCTGGCAAACTACCAGGCATGCCTGGGCTTATGCAAGCCTCCAGAAAAAGTGTAAGGATTACTGTCCTGACTGCCTACCCTGCCACGTCACCGGAAGCCAGGAACACGACAAACAGGGCTTTCGTTCACCGACAGTCACGCCGAACCTCTTCAACATTCAATGCGAGGAGTGCCACGGCCCAGCCAAAGAGCATCTAAAAAAACCCAACCTCCCTTATGGCCTAAAAATCAACGCTTCAAGCTGCACTATCTGTCACACCACTAACACCGATCCGGAGTTTTCTTTCGAAGAGGATCTGAAACTGGTTGCCCATTAGAAATCAGTGGTCAGTGGTCAGTGGTCAGTGATCAGTGATCAGTGATCAGTGATCAGTGATCAGTGTGAAAAAACCTTTTTTATATGTACTGCAACACATATAATTGAACATTTATGGGTAACATCCTGTCGTGAAAACGGAAAAAGCAGAGAGTGTGTCCAACACTCTCTGCTTTTTTATTTGTAATTCATTCTAAAGTTCAGTCGTAGCGAATAGAAATGACCTCTGCTTCGCATGGGGCCAAGGATCCACCCGGCTCGGGCTTGCGCCCGGCCTGAAGCTATACCCCGCATCGAAACAACTCACATTAAACCAAACTCTGAAAAGCCTCTTTGCGGCCAGTGTATTTCTCGCGCATCTGGGGTTTCATGAGCTTACCGGTCGGATTGCGCATTACCTGGTCAAATTTGACAACCCGAGGAAGTTTATAGGCCGCCAGTTTGGTTTTGGCAAATTCGAGAAGTTCTTCCGCCGCCAGAGTCCGCCCCTCTTTAAGCTGGATAATGGCCATCACCGCCTCAACCAGGCGCTCGTCCGGAGTTCCGATACAGGCAACATCATCAATATCTGGATGTTCCATTAAGGCATCTTCGATCTCCACCGGAAAAATATTTTCACCACCACTGGTAATCATATCTTTCTTACGATCGACGATATAGTAGAAACCATCGACATCAGTTTTCAGAAGATCTCCGGTATAGAGCCATCCATCCTTTAACGAATCCGCTGTCATCTCGGGATTACCAAAATAACCCTGCATCATACGAGGCGTCTTAAAAATCAACTCGCCCACCGCCTCTGGTTTGACCTCGTTACCGGCAAAATCTACCAAACGAGCTTCAACCCCGAAAGTGGGCTTGCCGATAGAACCCGGGCGCTCCAAAACTTCATCCGGGTAGAGATTAAAAGTTCCCCCACCGCCACCTTCGGTAATGCCATAGATATTGGAGACCCCACAAGGCAACAGATCAACCAGCCGTTTCATCACGTCAAAAGGCACCGGTTGAGCTCCTATCTCCATATATCTCCAGGCTGAAAGATCATAATCTTTAAGATTAATCTCGCCCTTAGCGATGGCATTTAGAATAGCTACTGCAATCGGCACGACGAAGAGAACATCTGTAGCTTTCTCTTCAGCCAAGGCCTCGATAATCCATTTTGGATCCTTAAGGTCTCTTAAGATTGTACCGGTCGCTCCGGTAGCGTAAAAAGGAGCCCAGAGAAACATCGTACCACTGTGGTAGAGGGGCAGAAAAAAGAGATAGTTGTCGTTCTTTTCGACAAAATAACTCATCCCGTTACCAATAGCTGTATTATTCAGAGAGAAATGGGTGTGAAGCACCGGTTTCGGCTTACCGGTAGTCCCGGAAGTAAACATCATTGCCAGCACCGCCTCAGCTTTAACATCAACCAGGGCTTCAGAGCTATCATCGTAGGCTGCCAGTTCACGATAATCGATCATACCATCGCCAACTTTTTCACCGACACAAATAAAGTTCTTGATCGTCGTCAACTCTTCCCGAACCGGTTCGACGACCGGTAAAAATTCGGATCCCAGAATAAAAGCCTTGGGATTAGAGCACTCGGCCGCAAATTTGATATCGTTGCCGACAAAACGAAAATTGAGCGGCACCACGACCGCCCCAAGCTTGATGATGGCGTAGTAACTGACCAGCCACTCCAAGCTGTTGTTCTGCAGATGCATAACATAGTCGCCGCGCTCGATTCCAAGCTCCTTGCTCATATAGTTGGCAACCCGGTTAATTGATTGATTAAACTCTTTCCAGGTCAAAGTGCGGCGCGTAGAGGTTGCCGGGGTACGCTCAATCAAGCAGATTTTTTCCGGCAGATTACGAGCATGCAGGCAGGCATAGTTGGCATAATTCATCGTTGCTTACACTCCTTAAAACTTTAAAAAATTTATAACTTTAAAACGAAGTGCTATGATAACAGCAAGAACCGTACTATCTGGGGAAAATTAACGACTGACCACTAACTGCGGTAATCAGCATTAATCGAGATGTAATCATGGGTCAGGTCGGAGGTTAATAGAGTGAATTCATCTTCACCTGATTGCAGGTCAATTTTAACCGAAAATTCGGGCTGGCGCAAAACCGCAGAACCATCCTCTTCACGATAGTGAGGATCACGAACCCCGCCACTAACGACCCGGACCTGATCAAAACTGATATTGACTAATTCAGGGTCAAGCTCAACCCCGGCATAACCGACAGCCGCAATAATTCTGCCCCAATTAGCATCCTGACCAAAAAAAGCCGTCTTGACCAGGGCCGAATTCGCCACCGACCGACAAATTTTTTCAGCGGCCTCGACTCCTGATGCTCCGACAACCTTAATTTCAACCGCTTTGGTAGCGCCCTCCCCATCTTTGACAATCATCACGGCCAATTCATGGGCAACCTGTAAAAGCGCGGCCTCCAAAATTTCAAGATCAGAGGAGGTCGTCAAACCACAACCGGATACCCCATTGGCCAGCGCCAGAACCGTATCATTGGTGCTCATATCGCCGTCGACACTAATCCGGTTAAAGCTCTTATTAACGACTCGATGCAACATCTCCTGCCAAATCAGGCGGTCGATTTTAACGTCCGTCAGGATATAGGCAAGCATCGTTGCCATATCAGGATGAATCATACCGGCACCTTTGGCAATCCCGGTTAGAGTCACCCGCCCCTGACTGGTCTCAACTTCGATCCCGACAATTTTGGGGGACTTATCGGTTGTCATAATGGCCCGGGCGGCACTCTCCAAGGCCCTGAAACCGGTTATTTTTTCAGCCAGATTATCGACCAGAGACTCAATCCCTTTAAGAACAGTAGTCACGGGAAAAGGTTCTCCAATGACTCCGGTTGAAGAGATAAAAATATCCACCGGATTAAGTTGCAGAGCGGCAGCCAGAACTTCTGCAACGGTTGCCACATCAACTTCACCCTGATGCCCGGTACAGGCATTGGCGTTGCCGCTGTTGATCAGGGCCGCACGCAGATTATTACCTTCGGCTATCTGTTTACGCCCCCAAATAACCGGGGCTGCAGGAAACTGGTTCTGAGTAAAAACAGCGGCAGCAACCGCCGGACAATCACTGAGCAACAACGCCAGGTCAAGCGCACCGCCCGCCTTCAAGCCACAAGAAATCCCAGCAAATTGATAACCGGGACATATTTTTATATTTTCATACATTTCGATCTCCAAAACCTTACTTACCACAGCATTTTTTGTACTTTTTTCCACTACCACAGGGACAGGGGTCATTGCGACCGGTCTTTTGTCCACCAACCACCGGCGCTTGTTTGCCCCCCTCTTTGCGACCGCCATGTGAGAGCACAACCTCATGCTCCTTACGGGCCTGCTGATCGAGTTCTTCGACCTCCTCTTCACGGGTCACCTGAATATGGAAGAGCTGACCTATAACATCTTCTTTAATGCGCTCAACCATATTGGCAAACATCTCAAAACCCTCGCGCTGATACTCACGTAAGGGGTCTTTCTGTCCGTAACCACGCAGTCCAATACCTTCTTTGAGTTGATCGATGGCATAAAGGTGATCTTTCCAGAGGGTGTCGATGGTGTGCAAAAGGATAATTTTTTCGAGCTGACGCAAAGTTTCGACACCCAGGTCAACCTCTCTGGCGGCATAGCTTTTCCGCACCAGCTCCTGCAACTCTTTCACCAACATTTCAGGATCAACAAGCAGTGCCAATTCCGACCCTTCAGAGAAATCAACACTCAGAGCAAATGAACGCTGCAGACCAAGCCCCAAGGAGTCGAAATCCCATTCGGCAGGGTTGCGGGAGCCCCCGGTAGCCGCCTCCAGCATCTCCACAACAACATCCTCGGCATACTCGACAACTAGTTCTTGAAGGTTTTCGTTACCTAACACCTCACGACGCAGAGCATAAATGGTTTCGCGCTGTTTGTTCATAACATCATCATATTCAAGCAGCTGCTTACGAATATCAAAGTTGTGACCCTCGACCCGGCGCTGAGCATTTTCGATCGCCTTGGAGATCATCTTGTGCTCAATCGGCTCACCCTCTTCAATGCCCAAGGTATCCATAACCTTGGCAATCCGCTCGGAACCAAAAATCCGCATCAGATCATCTTCCAAGCTGAGATAAAAACGCGACGATCCCGGATCCCCTTGACGCCCTGAGCGCCCTCTCAACTGATTATCAATACGCCGACTCTCATGGCGCTCAGTGCCCAGAATATGCAGACCTCCAGCCTTAAGAACCTC
>DAOWIX010000055.1 GCA_030640695.1 Deltaproteobacteria bacterium
AAAGATATTTTTATTGCGAAAAGTCGGGCTCTGGAATAATATGGACTAAATTGAACATTGTATAAATTGAGGTTTTTCTATGCGTGTCGCGGTAATTGATGGTCAGGGAGGCGGGATTGGCAGTGCCATTATCCGGCGTCTGAAAGACGAATATGGTGAAAAGGTTGAAATCTGGGCTTTAGGAACTAATGCGATTGCGACGGCGGCGATGATGAAGGCCCGGGCCAATCGTGGGGCCACTGGTGAGAATGCGATTATTCGTTCAGTGGGTCGGGTAGAAATCATTATTGGCACTATTTCTGTAGTTATGGCCCATGCCATGATGGGCGAGTTGACACCGGCGATGGCCGAGGCTGTCGCCGCTGCTCCGGCCAGAAAAATTCTTATTCCTTTAACTCAGGAGAATCTGACCGTGGTCGGCGTGCAAAAAGATCATTTGCCGATCTTGATCGATAACCTGATTCCTTTAATTAATGTGGAGATGGCTGCTGATGTGTGAGTTAAATGCCTATATCAAACGGGACGGTCATGAGGTTTTGGTCATGGAAGGGGTCTTTGTTGTTAAGCCCGAAGGTGGTAAAATTCTGCTCGAAAATATTTTCGGCGAACAGAAACTGGTTGATGGCAAGATCACGCAAATCTCCCTGATGGAACATAAGATTACTTTTCAAAAGTAGGGCTCATTACTCCTTTATTTTCTTCGCAGTCGGGATTTTCTTTCAGGCACTCCTTGACCATGCTGACGACCTCTTCGACATCATCGCAGACTTTAAAGAGATCAAGATCCTTCTCGGCGACGAGGCCGGCACTGACGAGTTCGTCGCGGAACCAGTCGGTCAGGTTGCGCCAGAAGTGAGAACCGTAGAGGATGATCGGAAAAGGTTTGATCTTGTCGGTCTGAATCAGAGTTAGAGCCTCAAACATCTCATCCATGGTACCGAAGCCGCCGGGAAAGACGACAAAGGCGCGCGCATATTTGATGAGCATGACTTTGCGGACGAAGAAGTATTTGAATGAGACCAGTTTGGTCGCATAATCATTTGGTTTTTGTTCCATCGGCAGGGTGATATTGAGGCCGACCGAGCGGCCCCCGGCCTCCTTGGCTCCCCGGTTGGCCGCCTCCATAATGCCGGGCCCGCCGCCGGTAATTACCGTGATATCATTTTTGGCCAAGAGATTGCCGAGATAGAGCGCCTGGCGATAGTCTTGATGTTCAGAGCTGGTACGGGCAGAGCCGAAAACCGAGACTGCCGGCCCGATATCGGCCAGCTGTTCAAATCCTTCGACAAATTCCGACATGATCTTAAACATCCGCCAGCTCTCTTCGAGCTTAAAATCATCAATCAGATACTGATCCTGTCCGCGATTGTTTTTAATCATGTTTACCTCTTATCTTCTATTCCAGAGAGTTGTGCTTGGTAAAGCCATTGTTCGCATCGTCTCGGTTGGGGTCATTGCTTGATAATTGGCGGTCTAGATGATTTTGTAAGCCGAAATTATGATCCGCCATTTGTCAAGCTTTGACCCCGTCGAAGAGGGCGAAGCAAAGCTATCCGCTACTCGCTTTAACTTAAGGCAAAGCAGTTTCCTTTGTCGTCAGTTTCTAAAGCTTGTTACTGGAGCTGGAATCTGCCCTTTACGCCAGATAAAGTAGTCGCTGTTTTCCTGGTGTAATGGCACAATGTAGGCTTCGCCGAGAAGCCCACCCCAGGAGACCATCTCTCCGGCTTTTTTCCCGGGCACCGGGATCAGGCGTACTGCCGTGGTCTTATTATTCATCATGCCGATTGCCAGCTCATCGGCTATAATCGCTGAAATAGTTGTGGTTTTAGTGTCGCCGGGCACTGGAATCATATCAAGTCCTACCGAACAGACGGTGGTCATCGCTTCCAGTTTATCGATCGTCAAAGCTCCAATCTTGACCGCCTCGGAGAGTCCGACATCCTCACTGACCGGAACAAAGGCGCCGCTCAGGCCGCCGATATGGCTGGAGGCCATGAGCCCCCCTTTTTTGATAGCATCAGTAAGTAGGGCCAGGGCAGCGGTTGAACCGTGCGTGCCGACCCTCTCCAGGCCCATCGCCTCAAGAATCCGGCCGACGCTGTCGCCGACGGCAGTTGTCGGAGCCAGGGAAAGGTCCAGAGAGCCGAAACGAACCCCTAAGTCGCGGGCCAGTTCCTGGCCGACTAACTCTCCGGCCCGGGTAATCTTGAAAGCCGTTTTCTTGATGATCTCAGCAATTTCGTCCAAGGGCAGATCGCGGGGCGCTGCTTCGACCGTGCGGCGCACGACACCGGGTCCAGAGATACCGATATTCAAGACATTATCAGCTTCTTGAATTCCATGAAAGCCGCCGGCCATAAAAGGATTGTCGCTGACCGCGTTGGCGAAAACGACAAATTTAGCGGCCCCGATGGCATTTTCACTCTTGAAGGCAAGATCTCTGATAATCCCGCCGATTTTTGCCACGCCACGCATATTAATACCGGCCTTACTGCTGGCCAGATTGATAAAGCCACAGATTTTTTCGGTTGAACCAAGAGCTTCGGGGATCGCATCGATCAGGGTTTGATCGGCATAGGTCAGCCCTTTTTCAGATAAGGCTCCGAAACCGCCGAGAAAATCGACGCCGACTTCTTGAGCACAGTGATCCAGCAGTTTGGCAAAATCGACCACTCGTTTACGGTCTTCGGCCGCAGCTCCGGTCAGAGCTCCCGAGAGAACCAAAGCGGCCGGGGTAATGGTCAGACGTTTGTTGATGATCGGAATACCGAAACGGGCATCCATCTTTTCGGCTCTTTTGACAAACTGGCGGGCGGTAGTGAAAATCTTTTTTTCGACCCGTTTGCAGAGCTGGGAAAAGTTGTCCGAGGTACAGGGTAGCAGATTAATTCCCAGGGTTACGGCCCGGATATCAAAATGCTCCTTTTCGGTCATTCGGTAGGTTTCATAAATTTCTTCGAGGGATACGTTTAACGGCATTTTTTAAGTCACTTCTCGGTTAAGGGTTTCACTGAACTTAACGCCTTCCGGGCTCTTGCTTAGCATAGCTCGGCCAGCCAGGATTTCGGTTTCGTGATAGAAGAGAATCCAGGCGTTACGTCGGGCGTATTCGGGCAGCAGGCGTTCTTTTAAGGTGATAACCTCCATGGGATAGTCGTCGTAGGCGATGACCCATAGAGGGTGGAGATGGTTTGTTGAGGGCAGCAGGTCACCTAAGTGCACTGCCGTTTCACCTTGGGAGGCAATCTCAATTGCTTGGTGGCCGATGGTATGGCCGCCGGTGAGAAAGATTTTTACCTCTGGGGTGAGCTGTAGATCGCCATCGATTATTTCCAGGTTTTCACCCTCAATCAAGCCGCTGAAATTTTCCGGCCAATATGAAGCGGCTGAGCGGCGGTCGGGATTTTTAATAACTTCCCACTCTTTTCTCTGCAATATGTGGCGGGCCCGGGGAAAGGTCAGAAAAGATTTTTTGTTGCTATCGTAGCTGACGATGCCGCCGGCATGATCGAAATCGGCGTGGGTTGGAATAACGATGTCAATATCTTCGCCATTAAGTCCCAGTTGCTTAAGGCTTTCGGGCAGGCGCCAGGGTTTTTGCACCAGAAAATGTTCATCTTGTTTGGGCGTCAGCTTGTTGCCGATGCCGGAATCGATGACAATCTTAGCCGACGGGGTTAGCAGCAGCAGGGCCGCATTGTCGATGGCGATGCAGTTGTCCTCTCCAACATCGACCCGTTTTGACCAGAGCACTTTGGGAACCGGCCCGAACATTGGTCCCCCGTCAAGCCTGATCTGCCCGCCGTCGAGCCAGAAAATTTCAACCTCGCCGATCTTTAATGAAGGTAATGCTTTATCCATGACAACTCAATTGGAATGGCGCCATCACTACACTCGGTGCATTGCTTCAAAAATCTGGTGATGCTGAATCTGAACCGAGAGACCGATCTTTTCACCTAACTTTTCAAACTTCGGGGCCAGAACTCCGAGATCGCTGCGGGCGTTGGCAAGATCAACCAACATAGCCATGACAAAGATACCTTGCATAATTTTTTGCGAAATATCCTCGATATTGATCTCCTCCTTCCAGAGAAAATCGGAGACCTGAGCGACAATTCCGCTTCGGTCCTTGCCGACTACCAGCACCACTGCCAAATCCTTATTCTTGCTACTATCGTCGTCCATTTTGATCATATCCTGTTAATTGATTTAATTGATTTTTAACAATTCAGAAATTCATAATGTCGAAGTTAAGTTACAGCGGTTAGGGTTGAACTTTGCTTCGCTCACTTCGACGGGGTCAAAGCTTGACAAATGGCGGGTCATTATTTCGATTTGTGCGATTGACACGGCTCGCCCTTTGTCAAGCAATGACCCCAACCGAGACAGTGAGGGCATTAGTATTGGCTGTTGACCCTAATAAACTTTTCCCGCCGCCATGCGCCAGACAATCAGGGCTTTTTCTGCTTCTGGTTTCAAGGCGGCGAAAAGTTTCGGAACCAGCTCGCGGCGCTCTTCGTAATCAAGCCGGGGAAAAAGGGATACTGATTGGGCCGGAATCGAGAAAAAATCGACTAAAAAATCTTCTGAGAAAGGTCTTTTCCAGGCCTTTTCCGTGACCTCCTTGCAACATTTACGCAAACCTTCCAGAGCGTTTTCATAGTTGGTTATGATCTGGACTTTAGGACGTGGCAGAGCGCAGCGATCAAAGGCTATGGGGAAAAGTTCCACGCCGTTTTCGGACAAAATCTGGGGATAAAAAGAGAAACCTAGAGAGCCTCCCGGTTTGAGGCAGGCGGATGCGGCCAGCATACTTTTTGCCGCATCCGGAATAATAAAGATCGCAGCATTATATAAGGCTGCGTCAAAATCCATCTCCCCTTCTCCGACTACCGCTTGAGGGTTGACGGCATCACCAACCTTGAGACGGATGCGAGTATCTTTGATCCTTTGGCGACCGTTTTCAATCATTTTGGGCGACAGGTCAAGGCCTAATACTCGGCACTCAAGCTCGCGGCTTAAAACTTCCGCCGAAGCCCCGTTGCCGCAGCCGATATCAAGGATCTTGGCCCCTTTTTTAAGTTCGCAGGTCTCGGCTAGGCGCAGGGCCAGGTCGGCAAAAAAATGGTGTCGTTCTTCAAATTCCTGATAGTGGTCAAAACTTTTATCAAAATTGCCGGAGACAACTTTCTTGATTTTTCGAATTATTGCATCATTCATAATAGTTTTTCAATCGGTTACTTAACTTGCGGGCTACGCCCGCGTTAGTAGAGGTTGGCTTACTTGATTTGTCAATTGATCACTATAAATTCCGGGTGAGGAGCCCTCTATTATGGTTGCCCTTACAGTCTTGGCGTAGAAATCGGAGGGGTCAGCTCCGCCGATGATGGCATAGGCATACCCGTTCGCAGCCATGGCGCAGAGGCATGAGAGGAGCAAGGCTCTGCCGATTCCGTGGCCGCGTTTCTCCCCGGCAACCCCTATGGGGCCAAAGAAATTTTTGTGGGTACTGTCGTAACAGGAAAAACCTATAATTTTTCCACTCTCTGTGGCGATAAAGCAGGAAACGGGTTGATGGCTGAAGGCCACGTCACATTCACTCGCCCACTGTTTACCAAATGAGTTACGCACCCACTCGATAACGTCATATTTCTCGTAAGCCAGGGCCGTCCGAATCAGGATCCCTCGATCCTTAAAAGTTTTGAGCAGTGCTTGTAGTTCCGGTAAATCGTACAATTTGACCAGCATGTCAGCCATGTCACTTGAATCTCTCATTGAGGAGTATTTTTTATTTATCTCTTCCGAATTATTTTAACCATTATCACAAGTGTTGTGTAAAGCAAAATAAAAATCCAACCCTCAATGTAAATATACTCATTTAAGATCGTGGACTTACAATATGTTTTAATGTTATATGCCGCTGCTTGTTTCTATCTTTGTCACAGTTCTTCTTATCTTAGAGGTTCGGAATTGGAGGCTTGATCTTGAAAGATTTCTGGCGGGCGATTTGGACGCCGCGAATGTTGGTCGCTTTACTTATGGGCTTTGCTTGCGGGCTGCCCTTGCTCCTGACGATCTCCGTCCTGCAAGCCTGGATGAAAGATGTTGGGGTCGACATTAAAGTTATCGGACTTTTTTCGTTGGTCGGTTTGCCCTATACCCTGAAATTTCTTTGGGCTCCGGTATTGGATCGCTTCACGTTGCCTTTTCTCGGGCGGCGGCGGGGCTGGATGTTGCTTTTACAGATTTTGTTGATTTTGGCAATTGTGGCTCTTGGGTTGACTAATCCACTGGCCAGCCCGGGACTGGTGGCCCTGGTTGCTTTTATGGTAACCTTTTTCTCCGCCTCTCAGGATATTGTTGTCGATGCTTACCGTCGTGAAGATCTTTCTGATCTTGAACTTGGTTTGGGCTCTTCTCTCTATGTCAACGGTTACCGAATCGGGATGTTGGTGGCCGGTAGTGGCGGCCTGATTATGGCCGATCATCTCTCCTATCGTTCAGTTTATCTGATTCTGGCGGCGGCGATGTTGGTCGGCGTGGTAACGACCTACTGTTGTCGTGAACCGCATCATTCACACGGAACGCCTGCGACATTCAAAGATGCGGTGATTGGTCCCTTTGTCGATTATTTCAGTCGTCGGGGGGCTTTGTTATTGCTCGCCTTTATTCTCTTTTATAAGATTGGTGACCAGATGGCCTCGGCTATGACGATGCCTTTCTATCTTGAGATCGGCTTTACAAAGACCGAGATTGGAACGGTTGTTAAACTGTTTGGTTTTTGGGCAACGATTGGTGGTGGTCTGTTGGGCGGGATTCTAATGCTTAAGATAGGTCTCTATCGTTCTCTCTGGAGCTTTGGAATTTTGCAGGCGCTTTCGACCGCCGGGTTTGCCCTGCTCGCCCATGTGGGCGCCAACCTCTCTCTTTTGGCAGGGGTAATTGCTTTTGAAAACTTGAGTAGTGGTATGGGGACGGCGGCTTATGTTGCCTATATGGCCAGCCTTACAAATAAAAAATTTACGGCCACCCAGTATGCCCTGCTCACAAGTTTGATGGGAATTCCCCGGGTTCTGGCTTCAGCTCCAACTGGCTTTATGGTCTCGGCTTTGGGTTGGAGCTCATTTTTTATCTTCTGTACGATCATCGCCCTGCCCGGGCTTTTCTTGCTGATTATAGTCAAGCGTGAGGGTAGCTTTGTCTGACCATAATCAGCAATGATTTTGGAGTTATCCTTTCAGAAAAGGCAACATGGCTTTGAAATCAGGCCCTTGAGCCGCATTAAGATAGTTGTAAAGAACCGTCTGCAAGGTTATTGACCAACCTCCGGCTCGGCTAATAAGGTCGCAGCCAGCTTTCCAGTCGTGGGTGTAGCGGGAGCCGACGACATCGCTTAAGAGGAATATAGAGTAACCGATATCGAGCAGGTCGACGGCGGTCTGCATAACACAGATATGGGTTTCAATGCCGATGATCAGAATTTGTCGGCGACCGAGTTTTTCAAGTTGCTCGGTAATCAGTCCGGCCCCGGAAAAGACCTTTTTGGCAATTGGCTGGTAGTCGTCACCCAGGACGGCCTTAACCTCTTCATTGGTGGTGCCCAAACCTTGGGGATACTGTTCAAAGACGATGATTGGCAGTTTTAGTTGCTGAGCCATGCGAATTGTCAGAATCGTCTGTTTGTGGAGCTGTTCGCGAATTGCCGGCGTAAAAGTTTGTAGAATTGCATCCTGATAGTCAACAATAATCAACGCACTCTCTTCTTGGACGGGACAAAATGATCTGCTCATAATAAAACCTCCATCTTATTTTGCTTTCTATTTTACCTTTTTTGGCATTGCGGGCAATAAAACGTAGATCTTCCGCCAATGACAATCTTCTCTATTGGCTGACCACACCTGATACAGGGTTCTCCGGCGCGGCCGTAGACCTGGAGTTCGCGGGCGAAAGCCCCTTCACTGCCGTCAACCTGGCGAAAGTCGGAGATCGTCGTGCCGCCGGTGGCGATAGCTTCGCTGAGAACCTCTTTGATGGTTTTAACCAGTTGCCGACAGCGCTCTTGGCCGAGGCGGCCAACCGTCGTCGTTGGTCGAATACGAGTCCGAAAAAGGCTTTCGCTGGCGTAGATATTGCCAACGCCGACGACTCGGCGTTGATCCATAATAAAGTTTTTAACCGGGGTCGTGCGTTGGCGGCTGAGACGGTAAAAGTAGTCGGCTGAAAACTCTTCGCTTAAGGGTTCCGGAGCCAGCTTTCCGAGCTCTTCGATCTCACCCTGTGCATTCGGTTTGACCACCATTACCAGGCCAAACTTGCGCGGATCACGAAAGCGTAAGCACTTTCCATTGTCGAGTTGCAGGTCGAGATGGTCATGGCGTTCGGCCGTCTCACCTTTGTCTGTCAGGCGCAGGGTGCCGGTCATTCCCAGATGGATCACCAGGGTCTGGCCATCGCTTATATCGACAAGCAGATATTTAGCCCGTCGCCGAACCCCGACTATAGCTTCATTGACCAGGTTTTGTAAAGCCTTAACCGGTATTGGTCGCCTTAACTTTTCGCAACGTATAGTTACTTCAGTTAGTTGTCGGCCTGGCAGGTGTGAGCGCAAGGCCGCAGCCACGGTTTCGACCTCAGGCAACTCCGGCATTTATCTCTCTCCCCGCTCTTTTTCTGTCATCATCTCGAGCAGTTTTTTGCCCCGATTACCAACCTGATCGAACCATTTTGAGTTCTGCATCTCCAGGGCGGCCTGGGTGAAATTTTTATCTTCGACTGCCTTGATCATCTTTTTGAAGCCTCGAAAACCGGAGGCTCCGAGATTAAAGCGCATATCAATCAGAACTCTTTGCACGTTCTCCGGTAGGGTGGCAAAGCCCTCGGCATCGGCAAAGATCTTTTGTAGGTCTTTAATACACTCTGAAATATCATTGTTCAGCAAGTAGAGGGCCTCATCTTCGGAAATGCCTCTCTCTTCAAGGTTGCGTCCAAAGCCGATTGTTAACTTGCCGGCCGGGCAGTGGTAGGGTTTTAATTTCAGACCCTCATGTTCAATTAATTGCTCAGTCACGACCTTCTTTAGAGTCGCCTCTTTATTACTCTCCTCTTTTTTGTTTTCTCCATCCTGAATCCTGATCTCTTCTTTTCGTTTATCATCAACCGCCGGGCGGTCGATAATCATGCCGACTGCGGCAGTAAAATTAGTGACCGGGTCAATCAGGATGAAGCTGCCGGTCGTATGATTTTTCATGTAGGGATCAAAAAAGAGTTGCTGGCCGGTGGTTATTGTGACCCTGCCGATTTCGTTTAAAGCAAGGTTTGTCGCTTCATTTTTACGTAGTGTATTGACATCTGTTCGATACCTGATCCGATCAATTGTGGCCCGGGTCGTCCGGGTTGTATGTTTAAGGAAAAAAGCGGTGCCTTTATCCATCGGTTTTTCATCCATCCAGACCAGCATCGCCTCAAAGGTTCGGGCCGTGCGCGGCATATTGTTGGGATGCACCAGCATATCCCCTCGGCTGATGTCAATCTCATCCTCTAAAGTCAAAGCCACTGACTGAGGTGGAAAAGCCTCGCTAAGGTTGCCGTCGCTGGTTGTAATTGTTTTGACCTTTGATTTTTTTCGCGACGGCAGCACCAGGATATCATCACCGGGTCGGACGACTCCCGAGGCCACGGTACCGGCAAAGCCGCGAAAATCGGCATCCGGCCGCAGTACATACTGCACCGGGTAACGAAAATCGATAAAATTGCGATCTGAGGTTACGTAGACGGTTTCGAGGATCTCAAGCAGGGGTTGGCCCGTGTACCATTTCATCTTTTGCGACTTTTCTACGACATTGTCACCTTTTAAGGCCGACAGGGGGATGAAATGGAGGTCAGGAATCTTTAAGCGGGTGACAAAATCCCGGTACTCCTGGCAGATATCTTTAAATACCGACTCCTGGTAATCAACCAGATCCATCTTGTTGACGGCCAGAATGACATGCTTGATGCCGAGCAGCGAGATCAGAAAGGTGTGACGTCGGGTCTGGCTGATGACCCCGGCTTTGGCGTCAACCAGGACAATTGCCAGGTTGGCGGTTGAGGCCCCGGTAACCATATTTCGAGTATACTGCTCATGGCCCGGGGTATCGGCAATAATGAATTTACGTTTGGCGGTAGCAAAATAGCGATAGGCGACATCAATTGTAATGCCCTGTTCGCGTTCGGCCTGCAAGCCGTCAAGGAGCAGAGCATAATCGATCTCACCACCGACACTGCCGACCCGTTTGCTGTCTCTCTCCAAAGCTTCCAGCTGATCTTCATAAAGTAGTTTACTGTCATACAAAAGCCGGCCAATTAGCGTCGACTTCCCATCATCCACCGACCCTGCCGTCAGAAACCTGAGCAGATCCTTTTGCTCATCACGATTGAGGAACTCATTAATATCCATTAGAAATACCCCTCTCGTTTCTTCTGCTCCATCGAGCCTTCCTGATCAAAATCGATGACTCGGGTGGTGCGTTCGCTTTTACTGACTGTCATCATCTCCTCGACAATCTTCTCAATGGTGTCGGCTTCAGATTCTATAGCGCCGGTCAGTGGATAACAGCCCAGGGTGCGAAAGCGAACCGTTTTTATGACCGCTTTTTTCCTGAGTTCAGTTGGCATGCGCTCGTCATCAACCAGGATCAGGTTGCCGTTTTGCTCCACCACTTCTCGTTCGGCCGCAAAGTAGAGTGGTACGATTGGAATCTTTTCGAGTCGGAGATATTGCCAGACATCGAGTTCGGTCCAGTTGGAGATGGGAAAGACCCGAATACTTTCGCCTTGGTTGACCCGGGTGTTATAGATACTCCAGAGTTCGGGCCGTTGATTTTTCGGATCCCATTGATGGTATTGGTCGCGGAAGGAGAAGATGCGCTCCTTGGCCCGTGATTTCTCTTCGTCGCGCCGGGCTCCGCCAAAGGCGGCATCAAAACCATACTTGTCGAGTCCACTGAGCAGAGCCTGAGTCTTCATGACATCGGTATGGACCTTACTGCCGTGGGAAAAGGGACCGATCTCCTGGCGATGGCCCTCTTCGTTGAAATGGATAAGTAGATTCATCCCATGTTTTCGACAAAATCGATCGCGAAAACTGATCATTTCACTAAATTTCCATTTGGAATCGATATGTAGCAAAGGGAAAGGGATCTTGCCGGGAGCAAAAGCTTTCTGGGCCAGACGCACCATAACCGAAGAGTCTTTGCCGATCGAATAGAGCATTACCGGATTAGCGAATTCGGCGGCTACCTCCCTCATGATAGCTATACTTTCCGCCTCCAGTTCGGCGAGATGCGAGAGCGAATAGCGGTTCTGCATAGATTGTTGTTCTCCTTTTTTTATCAAAGCTTTTTCTTGATCCGGGAAAAAATTATTGTAGCTGCTTCTTCCTGGCTGGTTGCCGAGGTATCAATGATGAGATCGGGCTGTTGTGGAATCTCATATTCGCTGTTGACCCCAGGGAAGTTTTCCAGGGCTCCGGCCGCCGCTCTGGAGTAAGCTCCTTTTTGGTCTCGGGCCGCGCAGACCTGAGCTGGGGTTGAGATATAGACCTCAAAATAGCG
>DAOWIX010000104.1 GCA_030640695.1 Deltaproteobacteria bacterium
ATGATTAATCGTTATCTGCAGCGCGAAAGTCTGCTCCCCTTTTTTTATGCCCTGGTGGTTCTGGGTCTTATCCTTTTATTGGGGCAGCTCTTTAAGATTGTCAACATGGTGGTTTCTGAAGGGGTGCGGGTCTGGGATGTGCTACGCCTGATCTTGGCCTTGATTCCTCAGATTATGACGATGGCTTTGCCGATATCGTTCTTTTTTGCGGTTCTGGTCGGTTTGGGCCGTATGGTGGGTGATGGGGAAATCGTGGCTTTAAAGGCTGCCGGGGTATCTCCATATAATCTACTCATGCCGATTTTACAGCTTGCGGTGGCCTGTACCGTATTGACTATGTTGGTGAGTGCCTGGTTGGCTCCCTGGGGGATGCGCCAAGTACGTCAGGTAACCTTTGAAATTCTCCAGGAAAAAGTAACTCTGGCATTGCGCTCTCAGGCTCTTAATCTGGCTTTCCCGGGTATGGCCATTTACATGGGTAAGATAGATCGTGAAAATGGCCGGGTGGCGGAGGTCTTTATTGAGGACCGCCGGCACGGTGGTCACCCTCAAACGGTTACGGCTTTAGAGGGGGTGATTGTCAGTGATCGAAGCTCTTCGACTCTTTTACTGCAGCTTGAGAATGGTACGATTCATGAGTATAATGACCAGGATGATAGTTACCGGGTGACCGATTTCTCTCAATATCGGATCAATTTTGATATTTCAGCCCTTTTGGGTGAAGAGGGCCACATAAAGCTTAGAAATAAGGCTTTGTCGAATTCTGATCTGGTGCGTAAGATTGCTCTGAAGAAGAGCCTTGGGCACAACCCGGTTGGAACCCAGACGACCCTTTATGAACGTTTTACCCAGCCCTTTTCCTGTTTTGTTTTTGCCTTGTTGGGATTGGCCCTGGCCCTGGTTCCGATACGTAGTGGAGCTCGTTTTCAGGGCTTTGTTTTTGGCCTCATTTTTTTGCTGGCTTACTATGTGAGCGGCATGGTAAGTGAGTACTTAGCTGAGTGGCAGTCTTCGCTGGCCCTCTTTTTCTTCTGTTTGCCAAACCTTGTTTTTCTCCTGCTGGGCGCTTTCCTGTTTTATATGAAACAGCGTGAAATTGAGCTCTCTTTTGCGGTCGGCAACAGATTTTTAATAAAGCTAAAGAAGCGCTACTCTATTCACTTTTCGTCCTGATCTCATTCAAGATCTAGGCGGAAAGTAATAGTATTACTCTCCTGACTATCGACAACAAAGCCAAATGCCAGGCAAAAATCTATCATCTTGATATTCTCTCCCAGAACAACTCCAAAAATCTGCTTAATCCGGCGATCACGAGCAATCTCGATTAAACGCTTCATGAGGATGGCGCCGACGCCTAAATCCTGAAAAGCGTCGGCGACCACGATCGCGAATTCGTGTTGGTCTAGGCGCGGCTGATAACTTAAACGATTGACTCCGATTGAGCGTGTCCGATGGTTCTCTTCAATCAGGGCAATGATCGCCATCTCCCGGTCATAATCGATCTGGGTGAAACGGGCTGCCAGTTCATGGCTTAAATGGCGGCGGAAACTAAAAAACCGGAAATAGTTGGTCTGGCGTGAGAGTGAGTTGAAGAGCTCATGGTGGAGCTCTTCATCTTCGGGTCGAATCGGTCGAATCAGGAGCTTGCGGCCATCACGAAGTTGATCGTGAAACTCATATTCGTTGGGGTAGGGGGCGATAACCAGGTGTCGAGGGGCCTGGATCTCACTTTTTTTAATTTCGATGGCAGCGTCATAAAGGTTGAAACCTTGCTTGTTATTTTCCCGAAGGTAGAGTTCAAAGTTGACAATCTCCGGGCAGTCAGTGACAATGCTGGCCAAGCGTAGAAGAGTTATCGCTAGATCTTCATTCAGTTCAGGACTGCGTCTGGCCAGCGCCCTGGCGGCCGGTGAACGGGAAATCATAATTTGGGCCAGAAACGGGTTTAAGGGGGGGAGCATGATCGATTTTTCAGGCTGAATTTCAGCGGCTATGCCAGCCAATCCAAGATAAAGATAGGGTCCAAATTCAACATCTGTGGCGGCCCCGGCCAGAAGTGAGAGTCCTTCATTGAGAGGGGGGGCGGAGTCTACTCCAGGATCCAGGCCATAGGCCTGTAAAAGTTGTCGGGATGGATCTGGGGGCAGTTTTTTTGTCTCTTTTTCCAGGTAGGGGTCGAGAAATTTGCGGGAGTTGAGATGGCTGATACTGTACTCTCGCTGAAATCTGGGGGTTAATGCAGTCAACTGATTAAGCTTGTGGCGATAGCGGCGACTGTAGAGATAGGCGTTGAGGGCGGCGGGGACACTAAAGTAGACATAGACCCCTTGGCGCGCCAGGGGTGCCGCGATTCTTCGGTCTTTTGGTTTGGCGTTGATCCAGGTATAGGTTACGGCGCAATAGCGATGCTCGAGATGTTTTTGTACCTGCTGGATCAAGAGCTTGGGATCAAGGGTCTGATGGGCCGCTGCGAGAATGATCAAGGCGTCAAACTCTTCAGCTTCGAGGCAGGCGGAGATGGCCGCCGAAAAAGTTTCGGTATCGGTTGTACCTCCGACATCGACCGGGTTTTGAATTAACTTTTTCGGTAGTATATGGCGCAGTTTTCCGATTAATTTTTTTGACAGCGGGGTTGGCTCAATGCTGTTGAAAAGGAGATGGTCGACTGTGAAGATGGCGAGGCCGCCGGAGTTGGTGATAATCCCGAGCCGGTCGCCGTTGGGGATATTACGGCGTGACAGGGAGCGTCCGGCCAGAAGCATCTCTTTGAGATTGTCGACCGAAATTATACCAGCCCGGCGAAAAGCACTGTCGTAGACGGGGCCCGCACCGATCTGGGCAAAGACCCGGCGCTGCATGATCTCGTGAATTCTGGGGTGACGTCCACTCTTGATGGCGATTATTGGTTTGATCCGTGAGACCGAGCGGCAGGCGCTGATGAATTTTTTTACATTGCGGATATTCTCCAGGTAGATCATTATGGCGTCAACTTCGGGATCGTTGCCGACAAAATCTATGAGGTCACCAAAATCGATATCAAGTAGTGAACCGATACTGGCAATGTGACTGAAGCCGATATCAAGCTCTCGGGCGAGGTCTAAAATGGTGCCGAGGACGGCTCCGCTTTGCGAGAAGAAGGCAATTTTTCCGGTTTGGGGCAGTTGTGGGTGAGTTGAAAGGTTAAGGCGAATCGGGGGGCGCAGGATGCCGCTGGAGTTGACTCCGATTATCCGTGTGTCACTCTTTCTGGCGGCAGCCGCAACCTGTTCGAGAATGACTTTATCTCGACTTGATGTGATGTTTTTATTGATGGCTATGGCAGCTGTTTTTGTTAGTATCGATTCCTTGAAATAGATGGGCAGCTCATGTAGTGGGCAGGTCAGGTAAAGCAGGTCAATAGCTTCATTAATGTTCTCCAGTGAATCTCTATATTTAAAGCCACTTCGTAGTACACCTTCCGGGTTTCCGATGATGTAAACGGTTCTCGGCAGTGCGGTTTTTTGAAGATTGTCGAGCAGATCTTTAAACTTCAGATTATTGCCGTCATCAGTGATTCCAGCAACGACAATGACTTGGGGATTGAAGAGTTTTTCCAGCTGACTGACACTCATTTTAGCCTTCCTGCATTCATTATTACTTCATCCCATATTTATCGAGGCGATAGCGCAAGGAACGAAAGGACATGCCGAGGAGCTCAGCAGCCTTAGTTTTATTGCCGTCACACTGTTTAAGAGCCTGCTCAATGAGGTCGGTCTCCAGGTTGGCGACAACCTCTTCAAGGTCAACCCCCTCCTTGGGTAGGATAGTACTTGTGAGGCTGGACTGAGATATTTTTCTGACAACTTCCGGCAGGGTCGAATGGGCTATGATTCCGTCCCCTGTTTCGAGAACCACACAGCGCTCGACAATATTTTCAAGTTCGCGAATATTACCGGGATAGTCATAATTTATCAGGGCTTGAGTTGCTTCCGGGCTGAAGCCGTTGAGGTCACGATTGTATTCCAGGCAATATTGTTGGAGGAAGTGTTTGAGCAGGAGAGGGATATCTTCCAGACGCTGGCGTAAAGGGGGCAGGTCGATGCGGATGACGTTGAGGCGGTAGAATAGATCCTGGCGGAATTCACCACTGCTGACGGCGGCTTGAAGGTCGCGGTTGGTGGCTGCAATAAATTGGAGGTCGACGCTTATCTCTTTGGGGTTGCCAACCTTCTGAAAACGTTTTTCCTGGATGACACGCAAAACTTTGACCTGCAGGGCCGGAGGTATTTCGGCGATTTCATCGAGAAAAAGGGTGCCGCCATTAGCCGCTGCCAGATAGCCCTCGGTGTTGCTGACGGCGCCGGTAAAAGCCCCTTTGGTGTGTCCGAAGAGTTCGCTTTCAATCAGATGTTCCGGAATAGCAGCACAATTGACAGCGACAAATGGTTTCTCCTTATGCGGGCCGGAGAAATGGATGGCTCTTGCTACGAGCTCCTTGCCGGTGCCCGATTCTCCGCATATCAAGACATTGGTTTTGGTCGGCGCGACCTGTTTGATGACCTCGTAGATAGCCATCATGGGCGGGCTTTTGCCGATCAGGTTATCAAAGCCGAAACGTTTTTCCAGCTCTTGGCGCAACCTCAGATTTTCACGTTGGAGCTGTGAGTTTTTGAGGGCTTTTTCGACGGTTAAAAGGATCTCATCAACCTTAAAGGGCTTGCTGATATAGTCAAAGGCCCCATTTTTCATGGCTTCAATGACGCTTGTGGTTGAGGCGAAAGCGGTGATCATGATGATTTCGGTGGCCGGGGTTTTTTTCTTGACTGTGCGCAGTAGCTCTAGGCCGCTCATCGATGGCATTTTAAGGTCGCTGATAACAAGATCGTAACTTTCTGTTTCAAGGCTGGTTACGGCGGCAAAAGCGTCCGTGAACCAGCTTACCCGGTAGCCGGCCCGCAAAAAGATGATCTCAAGAAATTCACACATGCTCTGTTCATCATCAACGACCATGATGTGGAGATTGCGTTTATTGTTTATCTCTTCTTTGCTCATATTGTCCGCCATTTTTATTGTTGCTAAGTCGGCATAGCTGGAACTTGATCACTGCGACCAGCCTCTGGAAAACAAACTTGGGCGCAAGTCCCTAGAGTCTCGTCTTCTCTTTTGCCAAGTAGGATATTGCCATTGTTGATGCGGGTCAGCTGGAAGGCGATGTAGAGCCCCAGTCCGGTACCGGCTGTTTTGGTGGTGAAGAAAGGTTCAAAAATCTCCTGGGCTATCTCATCGCTGATTCCGGGGCCGTTATCGCAGATTTTGATTTTGACCAGGGTTGGTTTGCTGTCGATTGCGCTTGCCGGCAAAAGTTCATGTTGGTTTGGGCTGTTGGTCGGGATGCCGTTTTTGACAATCTGGCTCGAAATGTTAATCTCTCCGCAGTTGTCGACGGCTTCCAGGGCATTCTTGAAAATGTTCCAGAAGATCTGTTCGAGTTGTTCTGGGTTGGCTTTAATCAAAAACTTGTCGACAGAGTGATTTTCATTAAAGCGAGTGTGGGGGAATTGGGAACGAAAGAGAAAGACCAAATCCTGGAGCATGGCGATGATGTTGGTGCTTATCTGCTCTTTGCCATCAAGCCGGGAAAATCCGAGAAAATCAGTAATCAGATTATTTAAGCGGGCACTCTCTTTGAGGACGATCTGCAGTAGCCGCTGGTGGGTTTCATCTTTAGCGGGAAGGTCTTTGGCGAGAATTTCGATTGAGCCACTGATGGCCGCCAGAGGGTTTCGGATCTCATGGGCGATGCCGGCCGAAAGGCGGCCGATGGCCGCCATTTTGCCGGCGGCCTGAAGCTGCTCTTCGATCTCTTTTAATTCCGTCAGATCCTGGAAAATAAGGATCCAGCCAGAGTTGCGGTTGTGGCTTTTTATTAATGGAGTAAATGAAAAGCCGAGAACAAGTTGATTGCCTTCAGGTTGTTGATAGATGAGCTCATGGCGCTGGCGCCCCTGGTTTTCAATGGCCGGAGGTAAGCCTGATATGATTTCGTTAAGTTTGCAGTCGAGAATGTTCTTTTTTTTGAGGTTAAGGATGCTGCTGCCAGCCTTATTGATGGAGTTGATCTTCAGTTGTTGATCTGTAGTAATGAGGCCGCTATCGATAGAGGCGATAATATGTTCGTTTAAGTCTTGAAACTCTTTCAGGTCGCTGGTTACCTTTTGCAGGCGTCTTCTGGTGTCAAGGCGTTCCTTAGCGATGAAACCTAAGATGAAAGCGGCCAGGTAGAAAGGTGTCAGGTTGAAGAAGAGTTGAGAAATTATTTTACGATTACTGCTGAGTAGGGGCGGCAGGGGCAGAAAGTTTTGGAAAGGGTTGTAGAAATGGGCAAAAATGATCAGGAGATAGAGGAATGTGCAGTAAAAAAGGAGGGCGATTGTCCGTTGGCGCTTTAGATATATGGTGCCTCCCAAGATAATAAAGTAGAAAAGTGGGAAAAAGAGGCTGTAGAAGCCGCCGGTAAGATAGAGAAGGCCGGCGATCAGGGTGGCGTCAACCAGTAGTTGCTGGTTGATAAAGCGTTCCCGTTGATCGACATTTTTAAGCCGAAGTGCGTAAAATATGGTCAAAAGGTAGGTCAAAACAATGAAACAGTAGAGCGGAATTGGGATTGGAGCCGATTCATGGGCCCAGATAAGCTCAAAGATAATCAGAGCCCCCAATAAGAGGGTTACCAGCAAAAGGCGAAAGGCCAGAAGTTTTTTTAGAGGGTTTGAGTGGTCGGCTATTTTCATTTAACTAATGTACCACTTCGCCCATCTTGAAGATTGGCAGGTACATGGCGACAATCATGGTTCCTAGAATACCTCCTAAAAAGACCATCAGCAGGGGTTCGATCAGTGAGGTGATGGCGTTGACGGCAACATCGACCTCATCATCGTAAAAGTCTGCAATTTTATTGAGCATCTGATCTAGAGCTCCAGTTGTTTCGCCAACCGCTATCATCTGCACAACCATGGGCGGGAAGATGCCGCTCTCCATCAGTGGCTCGGCAATCGTTTTACCTTGGCTGATACTGTCCCGGGTGTTCAGAATAGCTTTTTCGATAACGACATTGCCAGCCGTGCGGGCGACAATATCGAGAGATGTGAGGATGGGCACACCGCTGGAGACCATAGTCCCAAGGGTTCGAGTGAATTTGGCAACCGCGACTTTGCGTAAGAGGAGGCCGAAAACCGGCATTTTCAGAAACATATTGTCAAAAAAATGGTGGGCTTTTGCGTTTTTGCTGTAGATTTTTTTGAGAGCAAAACTGGTGAGAAAGAGGGCCGCCAGAATGAAGATGATATTGCCGCGTAAAAAGGCGCTGATATTGACGATGATCTGGGTTAAAAGAGGTAGCTCAGCCCCAAAACCGGAAAACATTTTCTGAAATGAGGGGATGACAAAGATCATCATGATGGCGATTACGATGACGGCAACACATAGTACTGACGCCGGATAGACCAAGGCTCCCTTCACTTTTTTCTTTAATTTCATATTCTTTTCCATGAAGAAGGCGAGGCGTCCGAGGATGACATCAAGGGCGCCGCCGGTCTCGCCGGCGTCAACCATGTTGCTGTAGAGAGAGTCGAAAACCGTAGGGTGTTTTCTTAAACCGTCAGCCAGGGTCTCGCCTTTTTCGACATCTTCTTTGAGGGTCGTAAGGACTTTCTTAAACTCTTTGTTATCTTGTTGGCTTGACTGAATCTCAAGACACTGGATGATCGGCAGGCCGGAGTTGATCATCGTGGCAAATTGACGAGTGAAAACGACGACATCTTTTTCCGGCACTTTGGCTTTGAGGAAGGGGATGTTGATCTCAATAGCTTTCGGTTTTTTTCTAACCTTAAGATCAGAAATGCCCTGCTTGCGCAGGCTCAAGGTGACGACGCTCTCAGAGATGGCCGTGAGCTCTCCCTTGACTTTTTTGCCCTGTCGGTTCTTGCCTTGCCATTTGAAGGTATCCATGATCTATCCTTTTTTTCAGTCGTCAGTTGTTTTTCACTACACCTGCCCCAGCATCTGTTTTAACTCAGTCAGGTCGTTACTTTTGGCGAAGGCGTCATCAAGGGTGATCTTGCCGGTTTGGTAGAGGGTGGCCAGGGACTGGTTCATGGTCTGCATTGAAAATTTACTTTGACCAACCTGCATCTGGGAGTAGATCTGGTGGATTTTATCCTCCCTGATCAGGTTGCGAATGGCGGCATTAGGAACCATCAGTTCGAGAGCCATAACCCGACCGTGGCCGCTACGGTGGGGTAGGAGTTGTTGCGAAATGACGGCTTGGAGAACGAATGATAGTTGGGAGCGGATCTGGGGTTGTTGATGAGATGGGAAAATGTCGATGACTCGGTTAATGGTCTGGGCGCAAGAGTTTGTATGCAGAGTGGCCAGGGTCAGGTGGCCGGTTTCAGCGACCGTCAGGCTTGAGGCAACGGTCTCCAGGTCACGTAACTCACCAACCAGAACGACATCAGGATCCTGGCGCAAGATGTAGCGTAGGGCTTTGCTGAAATCCTCGGTGTCGGCTTTTACTTCACGCTGGTTGACGATGCAGTTTTTGTGGGTGTGGATGAACTCAATCGGATCTTCGATGGTAATGATATGTTCGTGGCGCTCTTCGTTGATCTGGTCGATCATTGATGCCAGGGTCGTGCTCTTACCGCTACCGGTCGGGCCGGTAACCAGAATCAGGCCGCTGGGTTTGCGTATGAGCTCTTGGATTACCGGCGGCAGGCCAAGTTCGCTAAAAGGTTTTACCTCGTAAGGGATGGCCCGAAAGGCCCCGGCCACCGTGCCGCGTTGCACAAAAATATTGGCCCGAAAGCGGCTTATCCCTTTGAGTCCAAAGGAGAGATCGAGTTCATTGTCTTTTTCAAAACGGTGCTTCTGGCTGTCGGTTAGGACGCTGTAGCACATCTGCTTGGTTTCGTTAGCATTTAATGGAGGAAGATTTAGAGGTTGGAGAACCCCGTCGATTCTGATCTGGGGCGGGCTGGCGGTCGTCAGGTGGAGGTCTGAGGCGCCGTTATCAATCATGATTTTAAGAAGTTCATGCAGACTGGCCATAGAGATTCCCCGTTAGTTACTTGTCAGTGAAATTTAAAATTTGTTATTTTATAATAGTTACCAATTTTTTTTAGTTGACAGCAACCGCTCGCCAATGTTTTTTTACTGCCCACTGCCCACTGCCCACTGCCCACTGCCCACTGCCCTTAATCTCGGGCTGACACCCTGAGAACTTCCTGAAAACTTGTTGTACCTTCGACAAGTTTGCTCAGGCCACTTTGGCGCAGACTCTTCATGCCGTTCTTGATGGCCATAGTTTTAAGTTCCATAGTGTTGGCCCCATTAATGACTGCGGTTTTAAGTTCCTCGTTTAGGGTCATAACTTCATAGAGGGCAATACGCCCTTTGTAGCCGGTACGATTACACTCTTCGCAGCCGCTACCGCTCAGGCAGACGGCATTCTCGGCAGTTTCCGGATCCATGCCGCTCTGGATCAGGGCGCGAACCGGTACGTCTTCTCTGGCACTGCATTTTAAACAAACTTTCCGGGCCAGGCGTTGAGCGATGATCAGGTTGACAGAGGAGACGATGAGGAAAGGTTCGACTCCCATGTTGACCATTCTGGTGACGCTGCTCGGAGCGTCGTTGGTGTGCAGGGTTGAGAGTACCAGGTGGCCGGTTAAAGATGCTTTGATGCTGATCTCAGCCGTCTCAATGTCGCGCATTTCGCCGACCAGGATGATGTCCGGATCCTGTCGCAGAAAAGAGCGTAAGGCGGCCGCGAAGGTTAAGTTGATAGACTCTCTGATTTGGACTTGATTGATGCCGGGTAAATTGAATTCGACTGGATCTTCAGCCGTCATGATATTGTCTGAAACTTTATTGAGCTCGCTCAAGGCTGAGTATAGGGTTGTGGTTTTGCCGCTACCGGTTGGTCCGGTAACCAGAATCAGGCCATAGGGCTGGTGAATGGCGTCTTCGACGACCTCCAGCATGGCCGGCTCAAGTCCCAGTTTGGTCATGTCGAGCTGGAGGTTTGATTGGTCGAGTAGACGCAGGACGATCTTTTCGCCAAAAAGGGTTGGTAGAACCGAGACCCGCATGTCCATCGATTTACCTTTGCCGAGTTTCATCTTGATGCGTCCATCTTGGGGCAGACGGCGCTCGGCGATATCTAATTCCGACATAATCTTGATGCGGGAGAGTATGGCGTTTTTGAGTTTCATCGGGGGTTTCATGATCTCATATAACACTCCGTCAATGCGGTATCGAACCCGGAAAAATTTTTCGTAAGGTTCAATGTGGATATCGCTGGCTCCGCGTCGAATGGCATCGATCATGATTTTATTGACCAGGCGAATGACCGGCGCATCCTCAGTCTCTTTTTTTAGAGCGGAGGCGCTAACTTCCTCTTCGTCATGGATAAGTTCAAGTTCGGAGTCGTCAAATTCGGCGATAATGTCATCGAGCATCGACGAAGAGTCGTAAAACCGGTCTATGGCCTCTTTAATTGAGATTTCAGAGGCCACTGTAATCTCAACGTTGTAGCCGGTGATAAATTTGATATCGTCAATCGCGGAAAGGTCGGTCGGGTCACATATTGCAATAATTAAGGTCGAGCCGATACGGTTGATGGGTATGATGTGATGTTTGTTGATCAGTTCGCTGGGGATAAGTTCCAGAACTTCATTGCTGATCGAGAAGTCGTGGAGGCTGACAGCCGGGACTCCAAATTGGACACTGAGAAAGTTGACGAGGTCGTCATTGTTGAGGTAACCCAGCCGAACCAGAGTTGAACCCAGGCGTCCGGGAGTCGTTTTCTGTTCACTTAAGGCGTGCGCCAGCTGGTCATTGTTGATCAGCTTGGCATTCATCAGGAGTTCGCCGATACGCTTGTTTGATTCAGGGGAGGCCATAAGTTGTTGTCAGTCCATCACAGCAGGTTCTTTCAGAAGTAAACTAGAAATAATGTAACTATTCAGCTACCTAGCATAAAGTCATAACTGGTAGCCGCGTGCTTTGCTTCGCCCTCATAAACGGGGTCACACCCCAAGAGTGCTTCCTCGCTACGCTCACAGCGAAGCCTGGGGTGCTGACGCACCTTCTACCAGCAATGACCCCAATCCCGGCAGTTCGTGGGAAGTGGCTGAATAGTTACGAAATAAAAGCAATAACCGTACCTGATACATAACTGTTTTCAAGTACACTGACTATACACGTGTTTATGGTTTGTATCAACCTTTTAGAGGTTAGCTTGTAGGTGGTCGGGCAGGGAGGGTGAAATTCACCGTTTTAAGTTGGCTTTGAGTTTGTTCGCAAATGCACTAAGCCTCTTTTTGGAAACGAGTTTGCAAGAGATCGTTTCAGGTTGCCATGGAATATGTTTTGAGGCTTTTGGTCATTGCTTTTTACACTATGTAAGTTATTGGAATATAGAGTTATTTTGATAGTTCTCGAAGGGAGGGTTCGTAAACAGTTTGTGATTAATAGCTCATTGTTTGGTTGTTAATAGAATAATGTTTTTTTTCTTGACTTAATTATTACGATGTTTTAATTAGTACCTAATGTTAATATTTTTTTAACTTTTCCCGCGGCCTGAATTTAAGGTTGAGCGGAGAGACTGAGCCCATCCCTGAAAGGAGGTGTTTGTAGAGGATGAAGGGGCGCATCGCTTGGTCGATGCCGACAACGGTTATAGTGCTTGGTGCAGAGGTAGCGTTTTCTGGTTATTTTTTTTGTATTTTAAATTACTTCTGTAGCCGGGTCGGGGAAACAGCATTTAATTGATTGGGAGGAGGCACAATAATGAGCGAAGATCGTTATAATATTAATATTTTTAAGCCAAATGGTGAGTTTCAGAAGACTGAAGTTGGCTATATCTGGATGATTCTGGCAGTCTGGGCCATTGCAACCTACGGTTTTCAGATTCTTTTAAGATTGGTTCAGCGTAACCCTCAAGGTGAAAGCTTTTTGACCGATATGCAGTTTCTCGGCTTTCCGTTTCATTACTGGTATACCGGGCAGTTTCTGATTATTTTATTTATCCTGCTCTGCATCTGGTTCAATATCCTGGTAGATGGTCTCGAAGACCGCATGGGTAAAGGTGACATTGCTTAAATGTCGATCGGAAACTGTCTCGTTTTGCATCGGGCTTGAAGCCGGGTGTTAAAGCGATTAGAATTCAAGGAGTTTTATAATGGAAGCTAGTTTTAAATTGGGACCAGCGATTATTCTGGTCATAGTTCTTATCGCATTTATCGGTATTGGGGTTGGCCATAAAGCCAAGGATCAGGATGATTACTGGGCCGCTGGTCGTGGTATCGGTCGGGTTGGTGCGGGTGCCGCGATCGCCAGTAACTGGATGAGTGCTGCAAGTTTCTTGGGCATGGCTGGTCTACTCTATCTTAAGGGTTATTTTGCTCTGGCATACGTTATCGGTTGGACCGGTGGTTATGTTATGTTGCTGGTTTTGATGGCCGGCCAGATCCGTCGTTTTGGTAAATATACGGCGGCTGACTTTATCGGTGACCGTTTTGAGTCACAGGGCGCCCGTCTGTTGGCGGCCTTAACCGCAATTATTATCTCTTTGACCTATGCTATTGGTCAGTACAAAGGTATCGCGATGATGTTCTCCTGGGTTTTCGGTATGAACTATGCGACCTCGGTTATTGTCGGTA
>DAOWIX010000107.1 GCA_030640695.1 Deltaproteobacteria bacterium
GTACTCGACAAAGAACGGGCTTGGGGTAATCACCTCATCACCCGGATTCAAAATCGCTTTCAGGATTACATTGAGAGCGCCACCAGCACCGCAAGTCATAATGATACCCTGAGGATTGACTGCGACTTGCTGCTCCCCCTCCAGAAAGCCGGCGATTGCGGCACGGGTTTCTGGATAACCGGCATTGGGCATATAACCGTGCTTGAGAGGGGCTGGCTCACGAACAATTTTTGCGAGTTCCTCGGCAACCGCCTCGGGAGCCGCGACATCAGGATTACCGAGCGTAAAGTCGCAGACCTGATCAGCTCCGTATTGAGCTTTCAGGGCGGCACCCTCTTCAAACATCTTGCGAATCCATGAGGAGCGCTCCATGAAATCAGTAATTTTTTCAGCAATTGCCATTATTTTAGGTCTCCAATCTGCATCAAATTTTTCATTGTCATAATTAACTGATCCATCTCATCCCGGGTACCAATACTAATTCGCAGTCCATGGAAAAGTTGCGGATCACTGAAATAGCGAACCAAAATACCGGCCTTTTCCAGACCAGCGTAGAGCTCTGCCGCTTTATAAGGGCTGGGCGGTGTCACAAAGATAAAGTTGGTTTGTGAGGGTGCGACCGTAAAACCAATCTCCTGCAAAACGCTAGCAAGACGCTCACGCTCGGAAACCACTAAAGCTACGGTTTCTCGCAGATACTCCTGATCTTCAAGTGCCGCCCGAGCCCCAACCTGAGCCAAACGATCAAGATTATAACTGTCACGCACTTTTTCAAGCTGCTCGATCAGAGCAGCCGACGCAAAACCCAGACCAACCCGCAATGAGGCCAGCCCATAAGACTTGGAGAGGGTTCGCAAAATTACCAGATTCTCAAGTTCTGCCAGCAAAGGCAGGGCGTTCTCTTGAGCAAAATCAGCATAGGCCTCATCAACAACCAGAATACCATTTAAATTGCTGGCCATCTGCCGGATATAGTCATTAGTAAAAGAGAAACCCAAAGGAGCGTTAGGAGTGGTCAAAAAAAAGAGCTTGGCATCATCCAACCGGGGTTGATAAAGTAGACCATCCTGAAAGAGAGGCAAAACCTGAACTGCACCCCCACGGATTTTGGTCAATACCGGATAAAGGGAGTAGGATGGCGAAAAAAAAGCAACCTTTTCACCCTCTTCAATAAAAGTGTCGAGCAAAATACGCAAGAGCTCATCCGAACCATTCCCGGCGATCACCTGCTCCACACGACAACCAGCAATCGCTGCGGCAACCCGACGCAACTCCATGCTTTGCGGGTCGGGATAACGGCGTAAAAGAGGGCTGTCAGCCAAAACCTTTGAAATAGCCTGCACCACCGCCGGTGAAGGCGGTAATGGACTCTCGTTGGTATTTAGTTTAATTACTTTGCTGCCGGGCAAAGGCTGATGACCGGGGCTATAGCCCGCCATCTGCCGAACCTCACGCCTCACATATTCGACCCCTGAACTCATAAAATACGAGCCGCCTCTTTGGCAAAATAGGTCAGAATCATATCGGCCCCGGCCCTTTTTATCGAAAGCAGAGACTCCAGCATCGCCTGTTCACCATCAATCCAGCCCTTTTCCGCCGCCGCTTTGATCATAGCAAACTCGCCGCTCACATTATAGGCGGCCAAAGGATGGTCGAACTCCTCTTTTAACGAATGTAGAATATCGAGATAAGGAAGTGCCGGTTTAACCATAATAATATCGGCCCCCTCTTCAATATCAAGAGCCGCTTCGCGTAAAGCTTCGCGAGCGTTAGCAGGATCCATCTGATAACTTTTTCGATCCCCGAATTGAGGCGGAGATTCAGCCGCTTCACGAAAAGGACCGTAAAAAGCCGAAGCGTATTTAACCGCATAGGACATCAGAGTCACCCGATCAAAACCAGCCTCATCTAAAGCCCCACGAATAAAACCGACGCGCCCGTCCATCATATCAGAAGGGGCTACCATATCGGCTCCGGCCTGGGCATGGGAGACCGCTTCTTTAGCCAACAACTCCAGGGTTTTATCATTGTCAATTCGGCCATCTTCAACGACACCGCAGTGACCATGTGAGGTATATTCACAGAGACAGACATCAGTAATCACCAAAAGATCACTGACTTCAGCTTTCAAAGCCCGAATCGCCTGCTGGATGATACCGTGGTCATCGTAAGCACCGGTACCCAACTCATCCTTGCTTTCAGGAATGCCAAAAAGTATAATCGCCGGCACTCCGAGACTTTTCAATTCAGCGGCCTCAAGAACCAGTTCATCAATGGAAAGCTGGTAATTACCTGGCATTGAGCTGATCTCATGCCGTACTCCCCGCCCGGGGCAGACGAAAAGCGGTGCGATAAAATCATTTACCGAAAGAGAGGTTTCACGAACCATACGACGAATATTAGCATCAGCCCGCAAACGCCGGGGCCGGTAGACAGGGAAATACATACAACCATCTCCTCATATAATAAGTAATTACAAAGCTTGGCTCCATAACATTTCACCTTAAAAAAGTACAATCTTTTTCTCTCAAACATCACATTAAACCCTGATAGCTGTTGACACTTGCTAAAGAGACCGTTATAAACGGCCAACCCAAAAAACATCAGACCAAATAACTGAAGAATAAATGGATATTATCTATAGCTCTTTGTTGGGCGGAACCTTGAGTCTCTATACATTTAGTATGGTAAGTGGTTTCGTCCACCTTTTCCGACCGTTTCCCAAAGCTCTGCTCTGGAGTAGAAACTCCATTAAGGCGGGGTTTGTTTTTCACCTACTGGCTTTTTTATGGCGTTGTTTCCAGGCCCAGACCCTGGCCGTCAGTAATTTGCACGAATCTCTCTCATTCTTCGCCTTGCTCTTGGCTCTGGCATTTTTGCTGGTAAGCCGTAAAAATCCGGTTCCAACACTCGGCACCTTCACTTCGCCCTTACTGATTATTTTCACCCTCTGGGCCCTGGTCACCCCCCATACCATCACTCCGCAACCTCCAATCCTAAAAAGTTTCTGGCTCCCACTTCATGTCCTCTTAAGCTTTGCCGGCAATGCTTTTTTGACGTTAGGCTGCGGGGGGGCTGTGATGTACCTACTTCAGGAACGCTTGATAAAAAAGAAGAAAATAAAGGGTATTTTCCGCAAACTACCAGCCCTGCAAAGACTGGATGAATTAAACTACCTCTGCCTGCGCTTAGGCTTTCCCTTGCTCACACTGGGAATTATCAGCGGCTCAGTCTGGGCTTCATACGCCTGGGGGGCCCACTGGAGTTGGGATCCGAAAGAGACCTGGTCCCTGATAACCTGGCTACTTTTTGCCGCACTTTTACATGGCCGCATGAATTCAGGCTGGCGCGGACGCAAGGCTTCACTGCTGACGATTGTCGGTTTTGCGGCTATAATGTTCACCTTCCTAGGAGTCAACCTCCTGTTAAGTGGCCTCCACAGCTATGCTCATTGACGGCAACTGATTTCAACATATGCATATCGTAACTTTAGGACTTAACCATCAAACCGCTCCGGTTGAAGTACGGGAACGTCTCGCCTTTAAAGGCGAGGAGCTGCCCTCGGCCCTGCGCCGCCTCCAAGATGAGGCTGATTTAAGCGAAACCCTTATCATCTCCACCTGCAACCGGGTTGAGTTATGCGGAATCAGCCAAGACCTGGATAAATGCCGCGAAAAAATGATCGCCTTTCTGGCGCAATATCATCAGATACCCACTGATTCTTTCGCCGACAAACTCTATTTCCACACCGACTCAGACGCAATTCGCCACGGCTTTCGCGTCGCTTCAAGCCTCGACTCAATGGTCGTCGGCGAGCCCCAGATTCTGGGCCAACTTAAAGATGCTTTTTTTATCGCCTCGGAATCTTGCTCCACCGGCCTAGTTCTCAACCGCTTCATGCATCGCTCCTTCTTTATCGCCAAAGAGGTCAGAACCAAGACCCGAATTGCCAGTTGTGCGGTCTCGGTTAGTTTCGCTGCGGTCGAACTGGCAAAAAAGATTTTCGGTGATCTTAAGGGCATGAAAGTAATGCTGATCGGAGCTGGTGAGATGTGTGAGCTGGCGGCCCGCCATTTTGTCAATCAAGGAATCGAACAGGTTCTGGTCACCAATCGAACCCTAAATCGGGCCCAGGAACTGGCTGAAGAATTGTCGGGCATCGCCCTGCCTTTTGAGAAGTTCCGCGAACATCTCGACCAAGTAGATATCATCTTGAGTTCAACCGGTCCACCAGACTATCTGATCGCCCCCCCGGAACTTTCTCAAGCCTTAAAAAAACGGCGCAACCGACCCATATTCTTAATCGACATAGCAGTCCCTCGAGACATTGACCCAAAGGTCAACGAACTTGATAATATCTACCTTTACGATGTTGACGATCTCCAAGAAACGGTTACCGAAAACCTTGACCAACGCCAGCAGGAGGCCCAGCGGGCTGAAACCATGGTGGATCTTGAGGTTGATAAATTCGAGCATTGGATTGCCTCTCTTGCGATCACCCCGACAATCAAAGAGCTGCGTGAACAGGTCAGAAAAATCAGTGAACAGGAACTCAATAAAACCCTGACCGGATTGCCTGATTTAGAGACCAAAGATCGCCGTCGGCTGGAGGCCATGGTTAACGCGATCGGCAACAAATTCCTCCACCACCCGATAAACTACTTAAAGTCACAGGATGACAACGGTGAGAACGTGCCGACTGCGACAATTAGAAAAATATTTCATCTTACTGAAAGTGAATAAGGAGATTTCCTATGACCGATAAACAGAAGATCACCATCGGCACCCGCGGTAGCGCCCTGGCCCTCTGGCAGGCCAATTGGGTTAAAAGTGAACTCGAACGCGAATACCCTGGCATTGAGGTCAACCTCACAGTCATCAAAACCAAAGGCGACAAGATTCTTGATGTCCCCTTGGCTAAAGTTGGTGGCAAGGGCCTCTTTGTCAAAGAGATTGAAGATGCTCTCCTGGCCCAAAATATTGATTTGGCAGTCCACAGTATGAAGGATGTCCCGACCGAACTTCCCGAGGGTCTCCAGGTTGCCATTACCCCCCCCCGAGAAGACCCACGTGACGCCTTCTTCTCCCACTCCGGCAAGGGGCTGAAAGAGATGCCTAAGGGAGCTGTTATCGGCACCAGTAGCCTGCGCCGTAAATCCCAGTTGCTTAATGCCTTTCCGCACCTGACAACCAAGGATCTACGCGGCAATGTCGATACCCGCCTGAAAAAACTTGGGCGCGGCGAGTATGACGGCATCATCTTAGCCTATGCCGGGGTCAAACGTTTAGGCTGGGCTGATCAGGTAACCGAACTTATGGATCCGCTAATTTCTCTGCCGGCTATTGCCCAGGGAGCCTTAGGCATCGAAACCCGCATTAACGATGATTTCAACAACCAGCGGCTAGCCTTTTTTCACGACCAGAAAAGTGCCCTCGCGGTACGTGCCGAACGGGCTCTCTTGAAAACTCTGGAGGGAGGCTGCCAGGTACCGATCGCCGGTCATGCCACTGTTGATAAAAACAACCAGATCTCCCTCACCGGCTTGGTCGCAGCCCTTGAC
>DAOWIX010000088.1 GCA_030640695.1 Deltaproteobacteria bacterium
CATCCGTTCGTAGTGGTAAATTCAGAAAAAACACTCTTATTATTATATACAATCTTGGCGGCCGTCTGGTTTGGGCAAGCGAATCGACACCTCAAGCGATCTTTTTTGGGATTATCTCCTCTATTCCAATCCCTGTCAAAGTCTATCATTACTAATTTTACGGGAGAGATCTCAGAACAGGTCAGAAGGGTTTCAACACCATTGTCACAAAGTCTCTTGTATTTTAACTCCTGCGCGGCAATCTCCTGAACCTCACTGCTGATCTGCTTGATAACGTCGGGAACAAATTCGGATGCCTGGGCGGACTCCAAAGCCGACCAGAGTTTTTTCCAGGACTCTTCCGCAAGGGCTTTTTGGGCGTCAGTGTCGGCTTGAACCTCTTTTCTAATCACTTCCCGTTTTTTCTCTACATCCGCTTTATAGTTGGCCAACTCATCAAGCAAATCTCGTAATCCTAAATTACGCACAAGAAAGAATTTAATCTCAAGTAACTCCCGAAAGAGCTTTCCACAACAGTAATCCTCAGGGGCAAAGCTGCAAGCCGTCAATCCGGCTCTCTTCGCCAGGGCCTCAACCTTCTCCTTGACCTCTGCAATCGCCTCGGGATAACTCTTTTCGGCGAGCACATCTATGTGAAACTCTTTATCAATCGCCAAATCTCCAGTCAGGTTGAGGTTTAAGTCAGCAAATTTGTATGTAAGCAGACCCATTTCATGGTAATACTTCAGAATTTTTTGCATCGATTTCTCGATCTCTAAATAGAATACCAAGTACTCCTCGGCCAATTGCAGGCGCCGACCAGGGATACTCTGCCAGCTCAGGAGAAAGACCCCCTGAATATTCTCAACCATCCAGGACCAAGAGCCGCTATAGGCTTGGTTAACCATCTCCACCAGAGGCAGCGCAAGCCGTTTACCAAGGACTTTAAGTTTCAGGAAAACCTCTTTTACCGCAGCTTTATTATGGCGGGCCTGGTACTCTTTTTCAGCTATATTTTTCAACTGTTCCAGAGCTTCTTGCACCCTCTTGTCATAGAGATTCTTGAGCCTAACAAAAGCGGCTCTAAAAACAGGTTGGGAACCGCCCTTTTGTCCATTCATGTGGGTCTGTAACTGCACTCTGCCGGTATTGACGTGTTCCCGCAGGTTTTCCTCTAAAGCAAATTCAGGATAGGCATTTGTAATAAATGCCTTCAAATTTTGGCTGTGCTCATCATATTTTATGAGATTGAGCTCAGCATAATCCAAAACCGACTCACGAATGGTTTTCTGGGGCCTGTCAGATCGCTTTTCCCGCCTCGCGTAGTAATCCACACCGCCCTCTTCAATCAACCACTTGAAGGCGTTTTTGTTGGGCGGCACCCGGCGTCCCAAACCGTTAATATCAAAGAGAGATATCATCTCACCACTCTCCGACCATGTTCCCGAATCTATCCAGTTCTCAATAAGTATGGTCTCTTCCTGAACTTGCGCGAGGTTGCCAAGAACCGGCACGGCCATCATTGTCAATGAGCCGACAAGGGCGATTGTCTGAGCCTGAGGCACAAAATAGCCAACCGCAATGCACAGATACAATACTGACTGGGCGGCCTTGCCCCGGTCTCCCTCAAAATAGCTCTCTTCTGCATTAATAATGGCATTAGAGAGCTCTCCAATAATCGGAATGGCCCCCACCCAGGCATTACCAATAAGCAGATTCTTCTCCTTGGCACTTAAATCGTTACGGGCTGATATTTGAGTTGTTTCGTAATAGGCGAAAGCCAGACCGAAAACAGAGTCAATTGCAAGCTCTCTTTTAGAGAGTTTATTCAGGAATGTATAAGTCTTTCGATCCACTTTTTTGAGGTCAAGTTTCCCCTTTGTGATTCGGGTTGTCAGCTTTATTTTTACTTCGGGGGTGACTTTTTTTGCAACTTTACGTACTTTGTCGGCATCCACACTATAGAAGATAGCCATATTCTCATCCGGAAAGGTGTGCAGGCGCGCCAACATCTGGTCAATGGGACTAACCGCATCAGCTTGGAGCTTTAAAGAATCAAATCTTTCAATTTCACTCTTCATTTTTTTCAACAGCTCTGTGGTAGAAAGATCTTCGAGGGTGACTAAATGTACACCTGCTATCTCTGTCAGCATCTTATCTAACTTTTTGACCTTGCGAGCGGCTTCGTCGCTCAGCTTCTGATTGGAGGCCAATGCCTCTACGATGGTGTTCCTTAACTTTTTATTATCGATATATGCATGATAAAAGCGGGCCTTAATCAATTTGGGTTGGCAAAGCCTCATGGTTCCCTCAAGTCCTTTGTCCATGAGCTCATTACAGAAATTATAGATGGTTTTGCCGTTAGGATTCGCTTTGCTGGTGGTTAGTTTCTTTATCTTGGCAGCAACTTCAAAAGGATCGAAATCTCCTTTTTCTAATCCCTTTAGCAGTTCAATTCCCTCTTTCTGGGTTTTTGTCCAAAATTCCCCTTTCTTCCCACCCCCCAAAGTTTTTATATAGTTTCTCAAGCGATTGACTTTATCGAGATCTTTAAGAGTCCCTCTCGTAGCTTCGGTATAGGCTTGAGCTGAGGTTAAGACTCCGTCTTTAACGAACTTTTCACACTCATAAATTTTCAATTTACTAACGTCAGCCGCCTGCTGAATCAGACCTGTTTGCGGCAGTCCCCCGGCTTTCAGTATCTCCGTGGAGAGATAGGCTTCTTCATGAAAAGGGGTGGTGGCAGTAAGGAAAACCCTTTTTAGAGCATGGTCATTCAAGTTAATGTTTTTGCTTTTAGCCAAGTCCACATATGCCTTTTCCAGGGCGGTCTGTAACTCTTTGTGAAACTTGTCAACTCCCGCCGTCCCCCCCATACTGTCCAAGAATGCTTTAGTCTTGTCAAAGTTTGAAACATCCAGTTTCACTCCTATATCAAAATCCATGGGAGCTTTCTTGGCCTTTAGGCTGGCCTCATTCTGGATGAGCCCGATCTTATTGAGAACCGTCTCGGGAAATAGTGGTTTACCATTTTCCCCTTTAAGACCCTTCATCTCCTCTTTGGCTGTTGTTATAACCCTTTTAAGAACCCCTCCTTTACCATTTTCGCCTTTCATAAGATTATGATAACGTTTTCCGAGTGTATTCTTATACTCATTTTTTTTAAGGATCAGTCTGGCGTCATAATCCGTCGATATCTTTATGGCCAGTCTCTCTTTTACCTCTTTGCTGGCCTGCTTCTTATATGACGCTTGAAACTCCTGCACCAGCTCTTCGCCGGTTTTATTCACAACACTCTTGCTACCGAGGATTTCGTCGGGGTCGGCTCCCGAGTGTGTGGATATCTTTTTGAGCGTAGGTTTCTCCTCCGACATCTCAGGCGAAATTATCGTTTCCCAGCTCTGTCCACCGGCGTTTGGTAAAGCTTTGCTCTTATTGCTTTCAGGTTGCCCGAAAGCGTCACTCCACGCTTCATTACCGGCAAAGGCAAGGGTTTGAAAATCACATAAAATTTGAACTGACATTTCGACCGTTAAAAAGAATAAAAGACAAAAGATAATACGGACTGTTTGGTTAGTATTCCGAGCAATATTTTCAAAAAATAACGAAGAGCTGGTGGAAAATAGCATTCTCGGGCATCCTCCTAGTGAATCGTTATCGGGAAATTGGGTAGGGTTTTAGGAATCTCGGTAGTCGGGTGCTGGGTGCCACCGGTAAGTTCCTTGACTCGGGTTGTCACATAGAGATCTATCTCCTTAATCTCTATGATCGAATTTTTGTTATAGTCGGCCTGGCCCTGCAAGCCTTCAATCATAGCCTTGGTAAAGGCGCCATGCCCCCATTCCGAACGCTCTTGGCTCTCTTCCCGGCCAGTCGCCGCCGTCATCACCACAACTCCGCTGTCGGTATTGTTAAGTTCACGTAAAGCCTCGGTAATGTCGGAAACACCTCGCCTTTTACCGGTAACCGCACCAGAATGGCAGGTGTCTACCATAAGGATGACTTTGGATGGCAAGTTCACCAGGGTGTCCTGCAACTCATTCCACTTGACGGCGGAACGCCGCAACTTGTCGGGCATACCGTCATGAGGCAGGAAGTAGTAATTCCCGGTACCATCTTTTAACCCATGCCCGGCCATAAAAATAATCGACGTATCTCTCTGGGTGGCTTCACCGAGTAACCAGTCAAGACTGTCCAGTATATTATCTCTCGTAGCCTCTTTATTAGTGAGAACTCTGCTCTTTACCTTTTTGTACAATCCTTTCCCCTGTCGGCCAAAGACCTCGGCGATCACCTCAGCATCTTTGTGGGCCACATCAAGAGTGAAGATCGGGTTCTCATAATCCGACACGCCGACACTTAACAGATAGAGATTCGGCTTATAAATATCATCAACCTGAGTCTGCTTCCTGGTGACATTAATTATTTCGGGTTCTGATTGCGTATGACGGTTTTTGGCAATAATCGATATCCGACTGAAAGAATCGACCAACGGCACCTCTAGATCAAGCTCAGCAGTCATCCCGCCAGACTTAGTTTTCTTCCTATTGATCTTTATCCCTCGGTTCTTGCCAACTCTCCTACCATTAACTAAGACCCAGATATCAGTGACCGGCTCCGAGGTCAGCGATTTAGCCTGGGCCCTGATCCGAATCGTTTCACCAACAACTTCAATATCGAGACGTTGCGGTTCCAGCACCACGACCGCAGGGGGCAGCAGCTCCTGAATATTCTCGTATGATTTAATCCGTTTACTTTTAGGTACCCTTTTGTTACCAAGTTCGATAGCTCGGTTGAGATCACCACCAGTAGCGATATATGACGCCACCACCTCTGGGGCATAATACTTTGCTGCAAACCGTGAAACGGGGTAGTAGAGAGCCCTCTTGTCAGGCCCTTGGTTTATATGCCAGCCGATATAGCGATCACCTTTAAGAGAAGATGTATAATAGCCTTCCGGGATCCATGCTACCCATTCATTATCGCTACCCTGAAAAATAGTTAACAGCAATTTCCCTGTCTCCAGCTCCCATAGCTTGACTGTCTGGTCAACAGACCCGGAAATTAAAAATCGAGAATCGGGCGAAACTGCGACCCCATAGACGGCACTGGTATGACCAACAAAATCATTTAGTTTCTCTCCGGTATCTGGACTGTATGAGGTAAGGAGACCCCAACTTCCACCACTTATAACAGTTTGTCCATCGGGACTAAATGTCAGACTGCGATGATCACCACCACGAGCACCCCTATTAATCTCGTGAATCACCTTACCTCTACGCACAACTTGTAAAATATGATGAATTTGACCGTTTACAGTTCTTATAGAAGTGCCGCTAACTGTTTCCAAAGCCTTCGTAAAACCAGTCTCTGATTGTAATGCTAAGCCCAGAACCAGATCATACTCGCCAGGCCGGGCGTTACTAGCGGTGAGTTGGAATGACTGATCAAAAACCGCTTTTTGGAAAAAATTACTACCTTTTTGATTGCGACCCCAGGCAATTGATCTACCATCCGTGGCAAAACCGACCGACCAGACCGTCCTCCCCTTACCGACCATTTTCTGTTTAACCTTGCCAGAATTAATGCCCCAGATGTATATTTCCTCGTCATCTCCTCCACCGGTGGCTACGGACTTTCCATCAGGCGATACAGCTGTAGCGGCAACAAGGTTGGCATGCTCGGTGAATAAGGTAAGTTTTTTGCCATCTGGAATAGAAAAAACATTATTTGTACATTTTCCTGAACCGCTACCTAAACCTGTCACCACTCTCGATCCATCTGGAGAGACTGAGAGACTCGCCACACTCCTGTTTTGCCTGGCCAACACCTTGATAAAATCACCGTTACTGCCCCATAGGCGAATAGTTTTGTCTTTAGATCCTGAGAGGATATAAAGACCGTCCGGAGTATAGGATACGGCGCCCACATCATCAGAGTGACCCGTCATCACCTTGAGCAACTTGCCATCAGAAACCCGCCATAAGCGCAAAGTATCATCAAAAGAACCGGTCACCACCGACCTGCCATCCGGCGCGAAGGAGACTTCGTGGATACCTTCTTTATGTCCTCTTAAAATCTGTAGTAACTCCCCTGATTCAACCTTCCAGATTTTCGCCTTCTTATCCCCACCGCCGGAAATTAAGAGCTTACCGTCAGGAGAAAAAGCAAGCTTATGAATTACATTGCCATGTCCGCGCAGTAGCCGTACAACCTCCCCACTCCGAAAATCGATCAGGCGTATTGGATTTCTACGATCAGACTGGCCAGGGAACCATCCTCCCAACGCCAGCCATCGGTCGCCATGTGAGAGTGCCGCAGTATATATCTTCCCCTCATGTCCGGTTCCGATCTGCCCCCTAATGATTCGAATGAGCTCTCCACTATCAGTATCCCAAACCCTAACCGTCTTATCAGCAGAAGCTGAGACCAGATAGCGACCGTCCGACGTAAAAATAACGTCTCTTATAGTAGCCTTGTGACCACCTGAGTCAATGGTCAGTATTGGCTCAGAAGTAAGAGCGAGGGACGGCAAGCTTAACAGGAAGAGTAACAGGAAGATAATCAAGGTTCTCATAAGTTACCAAAAGCAAGATGATAATATAGAAAAAACTTGGGCAATGCAGTTTTTGAAGTGATAAAATAGCTCTGACATGTTCCTGCGACAAAACCACGGGAACATGCGCACTATTTATCCCATTGTATGACGCCGCCCGAGGGTGCACCGGGCTGGGGTGAAGGGCCGGAATCTATAATTGTTTGCCAGCCCTGGGGATTTTGATTGCCAACCGGTTGCGGTGGAGGTGTTACCGGTTGTGGCGGTTTGGGCGGCGTTACCGGTTGTGGCGGGGTCGGCGGGGTCCCTGGTTGTGGGGGAGTGCCGGGTTGTGGAGGTTGAGCTCCACCTTTGACAACTTCGATCTGGCCGATAAAGGGTTTAAGACCGACACCGGTGATGGTCAGCTGAATCGCACCCAGTGCAATTTCAGGTAGTTCAAAACGAGCTTGTCCGGAAACCACAGGAGTTACCATTTGCAACTCCTGGCCGTTATTATCAGCCCGATAGAGAGCGACCCTTGCGCCTTCAGCCAAGTTCTCAATGGTAAACTTTTTGTTCTTGGTTGAGATCGTAATCGTTGCCGGAAATTTCGGTTGTTGGGTTTTGGGCGGATTAAATTGGATAAAAGCCTCGGGATCGCCAAAGAGATGAAAAAGGAAAAAGGTCAGGGTCGTTTTATCAGTGTTGGCTGATGGTGGTAGATTCTGATAGTTGGTTTTAGATGATGGTGGTAGATTCTGATAAACATAGAGTTTGCCTTGATTAAGGATCTCTCCGAGGCGCTGGCCTTGACCTGGCTGGTAAAGTTGAGGCTTGGGCAGATCTTTAGTCCAATCAGGGTTGCTGGATTGGTTGTGAAAAGAGATGTAATCTTTGAGAAAGGCACTGTAAAAACCGTGCGTCATATAGTCGTTTTTCCAGGAGAAGCTGACATCAACAGCGGCGATGACGGCATGGGCACCGCCCTGTTTAAGGGCGAGTAGTTCCCTGGTAAAGTTTTTACCCTTAAAATTGTAGCTCCCGGTCAGGCAGTTGATTGAGAAGAAGAGAGGTTGAAAGGCGCTATTTTGCAGTTTTAAAACTTGTGGAACACGCCAAGAAGGATCACCCCATCCATTTTGGCCACCATGATCGCGATGCTGAATCAAGGCAACCCCTTGATTTATCTGATCGGAAACCAGCTTACCGGCCTGTTGGTTGGAGATGAAGAAGTTGACTACCCGGTTGCCGATCTCTTCGCCACTCCAGAGCAGGCCTTGGTTGTTCCAGCGTCCGGTGGCGCTGATGCCGCCCGGATTGACCAATGCCCGAACGCATTGATAACCACTTTTTTCAAAGTAGCAGGCTACGGCATCGGCGGTTTCACAGAAAAGTCGATCGGCAATGCCATCCGGTTGCTTTATACTGTCGCCGTCTTGTACCTGTCCGGCAACCAGGATACGGCCATAGGGACCGGTCGCCGGCAGGTCGCGATCCATGTTGAGAAGCTTGCCTAACATGATCTCAAGTTCGGCCGGGTTGGTGGCCGGCAGACGGCCATGAAAAAGGTCGGGCAGGATATCATTATCATCCCGGCAGGCCATAAAAAGATCCGAGTAGCCCTCCCCGTACTTTTTTTCATAGCTGATAAAATACTGTCCTTCAACACCTTGATCCCGCCGCTGATCACCAATAAGGAGAAGGTAAAGAGGATACTCTTTCTGAGGCAGGGCGCGCAGGTAGGAGACCAGCTCTTTATGGGTCGGGGCGCCGCGTTGGGCGGCCGGAATTTTGGAAGTGGGAACCTCGACAACACGATACCCTTTTTGTCGCTTCCAGGCGCAAAACTCCTTGAGCTTGGGGCTTGCGGCAAATTGATCGGCAAAGATCAGCATGTAAATTTCCGGGTCGGTTTTTGCGGCATCACTGGCAAGATCCCGGGTTTTGGGGATACAGGAGAAGATGCCGCCCTGATAACTCTGGTCAAAACCGGTTGTTGCCAACGAAGCGGGTGTGCTGAAGCCTTTGGCAGACCGTGAGCTTTGAGGATAGAGTTCGATGTCGAGGGTGGTTTGCGTGGTTGCCTCGATAGTTCGGGCGCGGGGATTAAAACGCAACGGAGTAAAGCGGATCTCTAAGAGTTCGTGATCCCGTAAACGAATCCGACGGGCCGCCAGAAGACGGTCGCTCGGATACATCTGATCTTGTTGATAGAGCCCTTCGTCGATGACGAATTCGGGGTCTGTAAATTGCGGAAATTGGCCTTGGTCAGGCGGCGACGCCTGGCTGGGCAGAAGATAATAATTATTTAAGACAACCCTTTCGCCTTCATTTACGGTGACCTTAAAATCGTGATCCAGGGGGATTTCAATAAATATCGTCTTGACCGGCAGGGCAGGTTGACCAACGACGGTTGCCGGGGCGCAGTCGCCAACCTCCAGAAGATCATAGTTGTTGCCGACCCGTTCACTTCGATTATGGAGCAGGTTGAAAATTTCGTAGTCAATACTGACCGTTTTTCGGATCCCCTTGAGACTTGCCTGGTTGATACGGGTCTCTGGGGAGCGAATTTCGCCTTTTAAAGCCTTGGTTGCGGTGCCACCGGGAGTTGAACCCTGCAACGAGAGCCACTCTCCGGCCAGAGCGTTAAGGGTAAGCCCCCAAAATAGAACAGCACTTAATAATAACTGTAGAATAAAACGAAACCTGATTTTCATCTTTTTCTCTCCGTCTCGATTGAAATTGTAAAATAATTTTCACTGCAATCTTCAATTACTGGGTCTCAGCAGCTCTGAAGTCAACCTGTAAATCAATCTCATAAGCGAAATCGACTTCGCGTTGCAGAGGGTAAAAACGGACTGGAGTCAGCCGGATTTCCAGGAGTCGGCGCTCTCTAAGCTTGACGGTTTTAACGCGCAATATACGCCCGCTTGGATAATAGACGTTGTTTTGATAGATCTGCTGGTTGATTGTAAATGCCGGTTCGGCGGTTTCTGGTGGCGCCGGCTGGGCCGGCAAGAGAGAGATCTCGTCGATCTGAGTAGTTTTTGTTCCAACTATGCTTACGTTGTAATCATGGTTATCGGGAAACTCCAGAAAGATGGTTTTGACCGGTAGCGTGGGGTTGCCCGGTTTGGATGTGAAGCCACAATCGCTAACCTCAAGTTGACTGTATTCACTACCGTTTAAAAAGACGGGGATCTTGCGACAGCCAAAGATCTTGTAACTTATCATAGTTGTTTGACGGCCCGGAGTGGTGCTTGTGCGCATCTTCAACTCCGGTGTCCGGCTCTTGTCGTCGGAGTCGACAGCGAAATTGAGCCAGAAGTCACTTGTTTTGCTTGGTTCGCCCGCACCCACCGAAATGGTCTGGGTGAGAAGGATAGTTAACAGGGTCGCAAAAAAAATTCGGGTAAAGTTTGCCATGATCTCCTCCGCACCAACGACATGCATCAAGTTAGTTTTTACTCCATATATCGATAGGCTCTTATGAGTATCTTATACAATTAAAGTCAAGTATCCTTGATATCTTGTTAAAAGTCAAATAGCGAAGCTATTTCTAAGCTTTTTTGGTAACTATTCAAAAAGCTTTCTCTTGCAAATGAAAGTTCTGGTTGTTTTCGTAGCGTCTCGAAAAACAAAAATTTTGTGCAAGAAGTGGAAGAAGATGACCCGATATCCCGGGTTGCGATTACTTAACCGAACCGTACTGGATGTTTCCATGATTATCAGACTTGCATTTTACCAGCAGCAGCACTATTATCGGTAAACTTTCTTAAAAATCAAGCCGTCCGTTGAACTACATTACCTATTTTGTAAAACCGAAGGTGGGAAGATAGTGATGACAAATAATTTTTCTCAACGCTTAAGTAAAATTTCCATTCTGGTTATCCTGGCTTTTGCTCTTTTTCTACAACCTTTAAACGCTGGGGCCGGTTTTTGGGATGATGACCCTAAGGATCTTGATCTGAATGGAGCCGTCAAAAAGCTGTGCCAAACTCTGGCAGACCAGGTCAACTTAAGACGCGATCCGGTACTGATCAGCACCAACGATTTTTTTGACGCTCACAACGGCCTCAGCCTACCGCTGGCGATTCAGTTGCGGGGCAAATTCATAACCGAGATGAAACGTCGGGGGGCAAGGGTTCTACTCCCGGGATGCGACGAGGATCAATACTTGATTCTCCAGGGAACCTGGCAGAGAGAGGGTGAATTTTTGACCCTGGATATGAAAATCATGAAGATCGTCAGCGCCGGCCCCGAAGCCGTGGCTGCGGCCAGCAGCAAGATCTTGCTGGAAAAGATAGATAAAACGGCCTTGATCGCCGATCTTGATTCATGGGGTCGCTATCTAGTTCGAAAACTTGAAGGCAAAGTTCGGGATCGCAAGCACCAGAGCGTCTATTTGCGCAAATTCAGACCCAAAGGAGAACTTTTGAGCCAACCGGATCTGGCTCTCTACCTAAACGACTGGATTCGGCCGGCACTGGCTGAAAGCAACCTCTTTCGCACCCTTGATCCGCAACAAGCTCTCAAGAACCTCAAGGTTGAACAGTTACGAACCCGAGGCTTGCGGCAAAATCGCGGCATCAGGCCGGACTTGAAAAGTGAAAACAACCTGACTGCCGATCTTTTGCACGCCGACACCGAGCTCTGGGGTAGCGCCTGGCGCAACCGCGACAAGCTTGAGATCCGAGCTTCGATTCTTGATGCCTGCGGCCACCAGGTAAGTGCCGCTACAGTTGCGGTTCCCGACGCTCTATTTCCCAATTACCTGGTTAAAACAAATGCTCCCAGAAAAATTGAGGCGGAGGCTATTGCAATGCCTGCCGGCCATATCAGTAAGGGTGGTTTAAAGGTTGAGATCAGTACCAACCGCGGCGACGACCTGCCTCGTTACCGCCAGGGAGAGCAGATCCGTTTTCTGATTCGGATCAACCGGGACGCCTGGATCTACATCTTCTACCTGAATCCGGACGCCTCAGCCCTCCTCCTCTACCCCTTAGATCACAAAAACCAACCTGATGCCAACTCCAGGCGCCTGCAAGCCAACCGGCTTCTGGTTCTACCCGATGATGGATGTCCTTACGATCTTAAAGTCAGCGAGCCTTTCGGCAGAGACCAAGTTATGGTACTCGCCAGTGAAAAACGCATTCTCCTGCCCGAACCGGAATCACCCGACTGGCAGAAAGCAAATGAGCTACTTGATAGCTTACGCATCCAGGCGCTCCGAGAAAACAGCGGTTATGCTGAAGCTAAAATCGAACTGCTCACAAATCCTCGCTGAAAAAACTACAAGAGCGATTTATTGTAAACGCCTGAGATTCTTGGCCGCATATTTCTTCAGTTTCCGATTTGCGTCAGAGTCTGCAACTTTTTGCAAGGTCTCGGCGTAGCGCCCCTGTTTGGAAGATCCCAATACATTACAGAACCAGGCCATCACATCGACATGATGTCTATCCTTGAACTTTAGCTGATAGCCCTTTAACAGCTCCTGATTGACCACCCCGAGCAGAACTTTATTGGATGAATGGGAGCGGATAATCTTTTTCGCGGCATAGCGCTGATCTTTAGTATTCGACGACTGCAGCATCCTGATATATTTTGCAATTTCCGGAGAGTGTTTCGGTTTTTTTACAGACGGGGCCGGAGAGGTTGTAACATGAGCCGTTTTAATCAGGAGCGGCTGCGCCTTCCTTTCAGAAACCGGATTATCGGGAGTCGGAGTGGATGCATGCGCCACGGGTGCCGGAGGTGGTGAGGGAGCCCGGGTCGAGGCCCGGTTTTGCGTGTCGACATCAGGCTGGAAATGGAAACTACCCATCAGGGAAGAGGACTCCCAAGGGGTCTGCTGACCACCGGTATCATCGACCACGCCAATTCTAACCTGTTTAAAGACCTCCTCAATACTCAAGTCGGGTCTTTCAATATTAGCCAGCAGATGTTTTGTGTAGACTCCATTACGACCCACTCCATCGGCCGCCACCGAACCCGGCGCCGTGGCAAAGGCCAGCAATGTGCCCCGGGGTGCATCGACCAGAGCCAAACCTTTAGAAGTGCTCCGGAAACTCCGGGCAAAAGGGTTATCACGACAGGCATCAAGAACAACAATATTGAGCGGGCAACGGGCATCTTCCATCTTGCTCAAGACCCTGCCTAAATCAAGAGCCTCAAACTCGACATCGGCTTCCGTCTCCAAAACCGCATCAACCGGTATCAGATAGTTACGACCCTTGACCTGGATACCGTGTCCGGCATAGTAGAAAAGCCCGACATCAGCCTGGCGCAGTTTACGCCCAAAATCGTTCATCATGGTCACCATTGACCGGCGCCCGCCGTTTTCAACGAGTTCGACCTCAAAGTCTAAGCGCCTAAGTAAACGGGCCATAGCTTTAGCATCATTAACCGGATTTTTTAGCTCCGACTTCTCATATTCACTGTTCCCGATTACCACCGCCAGGCGCCGTTGACGAGCCCCAGAGGCACTTTTACTGACCGCTTGAATCCCGCGCATGCTCCGACTCTGACCATGACCACTGGCCTCGCCTTGAGTATCATCACCACAAGATGACAAAATCCCGATTCCGGGCAGCAAAAGAATTAAGATTACCCATAAATACCACCTGCGGGCTCTTTTCATTTTATGATCCTCCTCTTGCAAAAAATCTATCCACGCGGGCATGGCCCGCAAGTAAGTGCTCTTATCAGAACATTTTCTTATTTTTCAAGCAAGAAAATGTTCTGTACGACACTAAAAATCCGACAGAAGCCGTCGCGCGTTATTGATAAAAATGTTCTCAAGTACATCCTTCGACAAACCCAAAGCCGCAATCCGCTCGGCATTAGCCGCGACTCCCGGGACTCCCGGAAAATCGGTGCCGAAAAGAAAACGGTGGCTCATCTTTGCCATTTTAGGATAGTAGTTTAACAGGTTCTGTGGCGGCAATCCAGAAAGATCAATATAGACGTTTTCATGCCGCATCACCATAAATTCGGCCTGGGGGTACCAAAAGTTACGACCGCCGTGGCAAAGAATCAGATTTAAAGAGGGAAAATCGACTGCGACATCATCATAATCATAAGGATCAGCGTGGCGCAAACGGGTACCGGGAAAAATCGAGGTTCCGGCATGCAGCATAAGCGGCAGCTTGCGGTCTTGACAGATCTCATAAACCGGATAGAGGCGTTGATCATTAACTCGATGTTGACAGTGAACCCCATGAATCTTTAAACCCTTAACCCCGAGAGTCAGCTGACGTTCAAACTCGGCCACCGGATCGAGATGAATTTCAGGGTTTAAGGCTCCAAAGGGAATATACCGAGGGTAGCGCTGACTGACTGCAATCGCTCTCTCAACCGGCATCACCCCGGCTGTGTGCAGAGCATACTCCGGCAACAGAACCCCGCCGACAACCCCCTCATCTACCAGAACCTGATGGAAGGCATCGATGTCGAGGCAACCATCTTGCGCATAGATCTTACCCGAGTAAGGGCCGGTCTCCATCCAGAGGCGCCGGGCCTCTTCCGACCATTCATGGAAATGGCCGACATGGAGATGAAAATCAAACAGTTCCCGCATACGTTTACCACCAACCAATCAAAACGTTTAACTCAATTTCCTCTAGATTAATATATACCTTTGCCACAAGAAGAGAAAAATCGCAACTTCAAGAATTTCCAACCAAGAGCACCGTGGAAACAACTGTCATTATTTGATATTTAAAGGACGATCTGTATAAACTATTGACATCTTAAGCCTTTTCTTCTATTCTCCAAAAATGGTAGGAATCACCCTTGTTATTGACCAGGGAGTACCCCGATCACACCTTGCAGGAGTTTTTAGATGCCGTCAAAAACTGATAAAAAAGACCATGTAGTAGAAATTGCCGAACAGACATGGCAACTGATGACGGCCACAGCGATTCCCCCTTCACCTGAAAATTTTCTCGTCTGGTATACCTATTTTGATGGATTTAATCTCGACATCAATAAAGAGATTGATAGGCGGCTAGCTACCAATGAAGAGTTTACGCCGGAGGTGAACACCTTCCTGCATACACTTGCACACCAGGGGGAGACCGATCCTGCGTTACTAACTGAAGTGCACGCCGCAACCGGTGAAATTATTACAGGCATACTCGAAGGCATAACGTCGACAAACACCAGCAACCAAGACTACCAGAAAGATCTGAATAACTTCGGCCAGGATCTGAAAAATGTCAAGGATCGCCGGGGCATGTGGAATGTGATAAACAGATTGATTGGCGGAAGTCAAAAAATGGAGTCCTCCTCCTCCATCCTGCAAGACCTTCTGAATCGGGCAACAGAAGATATAACACAGCTCGAAACGCGCTTAGAAGAAGCTGAAAATGCTGCAAATACTGACGGTTTAACCGGCATCAACAACCGTCATGCCTTCGAGAATAAGATGTCCGAAGTTTGTCTCGACTTAAAACCCGACAACCCTTTATCTCTGCTCATGGTAGATATTGATCATTTTAAACACTTTAACGACACCTACGGACACCAGGTGGGTGATGTGGTGTTACGAATTGTGGCGCAAATTTTTGCTCCAACTCTTCCCCCAAACGCTTTCCCGGCCCGCTACGGAGGTGAAGAGTTTGTCATAATTTTACCCGGACTTGATCTGGCTGCAGCAATTCCTGTGGCCGATAAATTGCGCGACGTAATTGCGCGTCGAGAGCTGCGCCGAGGAAGTGATGGGGTCCGGCTGGGAAAAATAACCATCAGCCTTGGAGTCTCTGTAGCTCGCGCCGGTGATGATCCTGAAATGATTGTCGAGAGGGCTGACAAAGCCCTTTATAAAGCCAAGGAGAATGGGCGTAACCGAGTAGAAAGCGAAGTTACGGCCGGATAAGATAGATCGACAGAGATATTTCCCCAAGTATATTAGTTCCAAACGGCTCACATACAGGTAAACATCCACAATAACCCTCTGATGGAGATGCAAATGAAGATCAAACGATTAGCCGCATTGATTCTGTTTTTCTCTCTTTTATCATTGAATGTCTGGGCTGCCGCCCCGCAAGTAAGCAGCAGTATTCCGGCTGATGGCGATCTGACAGCAGATCCCTGGACCCTCTGCATTGAGTTTACCTTCAATGAAGCGATGACCGGATCCGGCTACTGGGGATACTCAAGCCATTTCCTGGATGGCGGAACCAGTGAGTGGTCGGCGGACATGAGAACCTTCAGTTATTGCCGCAGCAATATAAATTCCCCCATACCGCTGGGCAGTTACTGGTTTACATTAAATCCCGCCGGCCATCCCGATTTCAAATCAGCTGCTACCAGGACAGCATTACCCGAAACAACAATCCATTTTACGGTCACTGCCGACGGCAGTAATGATAGCGACGTTACTGCCCCACAAGTCGTCAGCAGTACACCGGCCGACGGGGCCGGAGATGTTGATTCGACAACTGATTGTCTGGTTATAAATTTTAACGAAACCATGGATACCTCCACCTTCGACGCCTGGTCGGTCTCTAACAACTCCTGGGGCAACTCCATCCCGACGTGGACACTGGACAAAAAGAGCTTAAGGATTTGTCGACAAAATGTTGAGCAGCTCGCCGACGGAAGCTATACTTTCACGTTAAACCCCGCCAATGCGCTTACACCATTCAGCGATGAAACCGGCAACCCTCTGCCGGAAACCACGATCACATTTACGGTTCAGGCTAACCAACAATTAATTAACTACAACTACTATATCCCCTATTTCACAACTGGCAATGGCTTCTGGTCAGGGGTCGGCATCGCCAACAATAACGAACTTGATACCGCATCCGTCTCTATTATGCTTTACAATACCGACGGTTCGCTCTTCTCTTCGGATCCTCCCCATGCGATACAGGCTGATGGTCAATTTGTCGGAGTTCTCGCCAATGGCGAGACAGCAACCGGCTGGGTCAAGGTTAGCTCTTATAACAAATTGTCCGGTCTCTGTTTCATGGGCTCGACCCTGATGGCCGATATTCCCTTTGTTTCCGAACTCTATAAAAAAATGATAATCCCTCATGTCGCTCAGGATGATCTCTGGGATACAACTATTATGGTCTGCAATCCTAACAATATTCCAGTTCAACTTAATATTGAATACCTGCCCCAAGATGGCTCGGGTGGGATATATTATGCAACCCAGACACTGCCCGCCTTAGGCAGCAGGGTCTATGATCTGGCGACCATTTTTTCAGCTTCTTTGCCTTTGAACGCTGGCAAAATTAAGTTAACGGCTTTACAGGGCGATGGGATTGCGGCTTTCGCTCTCTACACAAATCAAAAGACCGGTGCCAGTAACTATGCCGGGATCAGCGCAGTTCCATTAGACTAACCAACTTTTTCACCATTTGTAAAACAAAAAAGGCTGTAATCGGTTTTCCGACTACAGCCTTTTTTGTTTTTGGAACTTAACTTTTAACTGTTCAGACATTTACAACAAATGCACAGCCGTCGCCTTAAACGAAAGATAGAAGTCATCATCTACTGCCGGTTCAAAATCAAAGAAAGCGTGATTTGTAATGACAGCTGTAAAGATGAGCGAGTTTACGACAAAGTCGAGCTCGTAGAAAAAACCGTGGCTGCGGATGGCTGCGACCCTGCCTGAAAATGAGTTCTGCAGGCTGGAAACCAGGGGCTCTTTGCTCAAGATCAAGTCTTCCGGACGAATTGCGATATAACCCTGGCCACTGCTCGCTTCCCTGCCAACTTTAAACTCCAATCCTGCGGCCCGGGCCGTAGTTCCCGAAAATTCGACTTTGAAAAGATTTTTCATGCCGACAAAGTCAGCCACGACAGTTGAAGTCGGGCGACAGAAAATCTCTTCAATAGCACCCACCTGTTCAATAGAGCCCTGATTCATCACCCCGGCATTCCGGGCCAGAGAGAGAGCTTCGGAAAAATCGTGGGTCACCATCAAAAAAGTCGCACCACTCGCTTGATGCAGGTTTTTTAAATGAGACCGCAATTCCTGTCTGAAATTGGGGTCAAGGGCCGAAAGGGGCTCGTCCAGCAGCAGGATATCAGGACTCACTGCCAGGGCCCGGGCCAGCGCCACACGCTGCTGTTCGCCGCCACTCAAAGTCACCGGATCGCGTTCAAGAAGAGTTCCCAAACCTAATAGGGAGATCAGCTCATCAACAGCACTTTCTCCCCGCTTAAGGGAGTTAAAACGCAAACCATATCGAATATTTTCTAGTACTGAAAGATGAGGGAAAAGGGCGTAATCCTGATAAACAATACTGATGCCCCGCTTTTCCGGCGCTAGCTTGGTGATCTTGCGATCATTGATGAAGATCTCTCCGCTGACAAGCGGCACCAGGCCAACCAGCGCCTCCAGAAGGACACTCTTTCCGGCCCCGGTCGGGCCCATCAGAGCAAAAAAATCACCAACTTCCAAGGTTAAATTGATATTTTGTAAATGAAATAAGCCGAGATCAACCGTCAGATTTTCTACCCTGATACTCATAAGCGACTCCCGGCCCGACTCCCTCTGCTAACTTTCCGGGCGCCGCTGCCAACCAGTCGCAGTGAAACAAAGAGCAGCAGGCAGACAACAATCAACCAGACCGCAACCGGTTGCGAATAGCGCAGGCCATACGATTGAAAACGCTCAAACATCAGGACCGGAGCGATCATCGGATGGTAGGCAATAATCACCACCGCGCCGAACTCACTGATCGCCCGGGCACAACACATGATAATTCCGCTTAAAATCGAGCGCCAGGCTAACGGAAAAGTGACCCCGATAAAGGTCGCAAACATCGAGGCCCCGAGACTGCGTGAAACATGTTCGAGACGAGGCGAAACCGAGGCAAACCCCTCTTTTGCCGCCTGCAGATAGAAAGGCAGTCCGACAAAGGTCATGACCATGATAATACCTGTCGGACTGCCGACAATGCGAATGCCCAACTCCTGCATGACTCGGCCGAGCCAGAAGTTTTTACCGACGAGGCCAAGCAGAGCAATACCGACCACCGGATGGGGAATCACAATCGGCAGATCAACGATCGCCTCAACAATTTTTTTACCGCGAAACTGGCTCCGAGCCAGAAGGTAGGCCAGGGGGGTGCCAAAAACAAAACAGATGAAGGCAGCACTGATGCCCGTATAGAGACTGAGCCAGATCGAACGGTAGACATCAGGATCACAGATCGTCTCCCACAATGATGACAGTGTCGGGGCCGTGATCATCCGCAACAGGGGCACCATGATAAAAAGCAGAACTATAAAGCTGCTCCCCAAAGCGAGCCAGAGAAAAGATTCTTTCCGCATAGACCGTTATTTATCAACCGAGACTTTAGTTTGCAGAAGATCAGGCAATTTTGCAAAAGCTTCCTGATCAGATACCCGAGCCGGAACAATCGGCGGCTGCCCCATCTCTTTAAGAATCTGCAATCCACCCTCAGGATCAAGCATATATTTTAAAAACATAATTGCCGCTTCGCGATTAGGGGCTTTATCGAGCAGAGTCACACCATAAGTTATCGATTTACCTTGCAACATTATCTTCTCGCCCGGCTTCTTGCCACTAACCGCCACCTGAGCCTCTTTATAGAGCGGTTCCATAGCATAACTGCTGAGATTGATCTCATCGGGTAAGGACAAAAACTTGAGTCGATGCTGAACCGCAACCGAACGATACTCCCAGGCATAATCCATCACCCCGCTTTCGAGCATGGCGACAAGTTCGACCGCTTTGGGGCGAACATTGGCCAGCGGCCGATTCGCCAGGAGACGCTCATTGAGACCCGGCTGCTGAAAAGCTTTTTCGGCCAACTGCAGTACCATCAGAGCACGATAGCCGCAAGGATCGAGATTGGGATCAGAATGGCCCCATACCACCCCTTTACGCCCAAGAATATCGGTCCAGGTTTCCGGCCCCACATCTTTAGCAAACGCGCTATTGTCGGTATAACAAAGCACCATCTGATTTGTAGCAAATCGAATATTCCAGGAAGCATAACCCGGAATCAACATGCGGTCGATTACCGAAAAATCGGCTGAGGCCATGATGTCGCAAGGTTTATGCAGGTCGGAAATCTTACGGGCGCATTTGCGACTGCCGCCACCCTCACGCAGAATATCAATATCAGGGTGGGCCGCCTCAAAAGCCTTCTCTATCGCTGCCAAAGGAACTGTCAAACTACCAGCGTGAAAAATTATAACTTGTGTGCGGGACTCAGCCACAACCGGACTGAAGCACACAAGAGCAGACAGTGCCATTATACATAGCAGAAAGTTCGCAATTCGTATTCTATTCATCATCATTTTAAAATCTCCTTTAAAGATATCTTCGGGCGTCAACATATACATCTACAAAATGACAAATACAACCTTAAAATTACTATTACTTACAATAAAGCAAGATTATCCCAGCTTTTTTTCAGCGTCGGCTTGCACAGAGCTTTTTCCAATCTTTTAAGATATTCCCGACGACTGATCTCGCGCACGCCAAATTGTGCCAGATGTGGGGTTAAAAACTGATTATCGATAAGATGAAAGTTGTGAGCCTGGGCAAAAGCAACCAGGTCTACCAGGGCCGCTTTTGAGGCGTGATCAACCATAGAAAACATCGACTCACCAAAAAAACAGCGCCCTAAAGAAACCCCGTAAAGCCCACCGACCAGCCGCTCGCCCTGCCAGGTTTCAAAAGAGTGAGCCAGACCCGCATGATGAAGATCAAGATAAGCGGCCTCCATCTCCGGAGTTATCCAGGTCCCTTTTTCATGCCGGCGCGGGGTTTTAGCACAGGCCTTAACCACATCAGCAAAAGCCGAATCCCGACGCATGATAAAATCGACCTTCTTCAGATAACGGAGATTCCTGCCAGAAAGATGAAACTCGTCGGGAATGAGGACAGCTCGGGGATCGGGCGACCACCAGAGAATAGGATCGCCGGGAGAGAACCAGGGAAAGATGCCCTCGGCATAGGCACGCAACAGGCGTTCCCGTGAAAGATCGCCCCCGACTGCAAGCAGGCCGTTTTCAGAATCAGCAAGGTGAGCCGGGGGGAAAACCGGGCGCAGATTAAGACGATAAACCGGCATATTTTACTCCGGCAAAGCCGGGTGTTTAGTCGGCAGTGGGCAGTCGGCAGTGGGCAGTAAAGCCTGGCCATTTTTTGGAGGATGACGACGGACTCCAAGATGGTTGGCCAGAAATTCAAGGTGGCCAACCCCGGTTCCGCAACAACCCCCTAAAATCGGGATCTTGAAATCACGATTTAAAGAAACCATACGCTGGCCCCAGTCGGAAACCGTATCAGCTTTAAGCGTTGCCGCCTCGTTCAGCTCTTCATGATCAAGAGAAGAGGCGTTAGCTTGAAAACCGAGCAGTCGCTCAAGCACCGCTGCGGACTCCTGTTCAACCTTCAGAAATGAAGGATAAGCGCAGTTCACCATATAGCCGAGCGGAACTTTTTCAACATCGCCATCAATCGTTGCCATCGCCTCGGCCAGAGTGTGACCATCGAGCATCAAGCCCTCACGATTTATGACAAAACTTATAATATAAGGGATTTCGGTCGCCGCCAGGGCCTGGGCCATCCCAACCGCCTCAGGCAAGGCCGGCAGGGTCTGGGCAATCAGAAAATCGACCCCGGCCGCAGCCAGATGTTGACTCTGCCAACTATGAAAAGCTTGAGACTCAAGCCGACTTAAACCCTGTTCGGGCAGATAACAGTCATTTTTACAACTCATCAGACCGCCAACAAAAACCTTGCCGGCAAAATCTCCCGAGGCCGTTTGAATCTCCCGTATAAACTTTACAGCATCAACGTTAACATTGCGTCTTTCACCAACCCTTTCCAGGCGTTCACGATTAGCCCGCCAGGTCGGAGTAGTCACAATAATCGGCACCTCAATCTTTCGAGCAACCGCAATAAACCGGTTAATCAACCCGGCAATCAAGCGCCGACCCTGATCATCATAGATCAACAGAGCGTTAACCAGCTCAGGATGCAGCTCAATCTCCCGAGACCGTTTCAAAGTCTCAATCACCGCCGCTTCTGCGAGGATAAAATCATTTGCCGCCAGAGCTTTTTCTAAATCCACCAGACAATCATCCTGATTGCTTCAATTTACAAACTTCAATTACAACCATTGCTCTCCACCTCAAAAACTGAAACTATCTTAGCAGAAGCCGTTAGGATTGCCAAGTTCAGAAGTGAGCTGGTAAGGCATTACGTTTAGGAAAATATTTTAGAATTAAACCAGAATTCTGGCTCAACCTGCAAATACGATACAACATAAAAATCGTAAGGAGTGCATTGAATCAAAAAATAATCGGTTGATATCCCCCCTTTTTTTCTGTAATCTGTTTCACGGTCTTGATTGAAACAAAACCAGCCCCCTTGCAGACATTCTGATCACGCTGAACAATTACAATAATAAATCTGAAAAATGAGGTCGAAAAAATGAAACTTATAGGTGTATCGGCAAGTCCGAGAAAAAACCAGTCTACTGCTTTTGCCCTGGAACAATGCCTTGACGAAGTAAAGCTGGCTGCGAACTCTTCAGGAATAGCTATTGATATTGAAATGATCGATCTTGCAGGTTTGAAAATTCATGGCTGCATCTCCTGTGACGCATGCAAAAAAGGTCTGCAGTGCAGCCAGAATGATGATTTTAAGCAACTGATCCCCAAGCTTGCCGACCCCGAAATTTCAGGAATCATTGTGGCAAGCCCGGTTTATATGGGTTGTATGTCAAGCCAGGCCAAGGCCTTCATCGACCGCTCTGTTCTTTTCAGACGCAACGGATTCAGGTTCAGAAACATACTCGGTGGAGCCCTGGCCGTGGGCGGCTCTCGCAACGGCGGTCAGGAGTTGACCATCCAGGCAATTCATGCAGGCATGATGATTCACGATATGATTATCATTGGCGATGGCGACCATTTTGGCGGTACCACCTGGGGCAAACATCCCGATGGCCATACTGCTGACGCAACCGGCATCACCACCGCCCGAAACCTCGGCAGACGCATGGTTGAAGTTGCACAGATGCTAAAAAAGCAATGATCAAAGATTTTTTAGTACCTTACAGGTTATTTTCGGTTTAAAAAAACAAGCAAATGTTCTGATAAGAGTACTTATTTGCGGGCCAATAAGACCGCATTTGGGTTGCGGGATTCATTCCCGCATTATACCAAGCAAGGTAAAACTGAATGAACTCATTTCTCCAAAAAATAGACCATATTAACATCGTTGTCAAAGACCTTGAAAAGGTCACGCAATTCTTCGTGTCTCTTGGTTTTGAGTTGCAGGATCAATCCAGACTCAAGGGTGACTGGATATCAGAAACAGTTGGTCTTGACAATGTGGATGCGGAATATGTCCGACTCACCCTGCCTGGTGACAGCATGTCGCTGGAGTTGATACGCTTTAACCACCCACCCATCAATGAAATTGAGTACCCAGACAAAGCCAATACCCAAGGCTACAGACATTTAGCTTTCCAGGTTGGCAATATTGAAAAAACGGTAGCATTTTTGAGGGATAAAGGAATTGAACCTTTCAGCCCCATCCAGGAATTCACCAAGACCGGGAAAAAGCTGGTGTATTTTCGCGGCCCCGAAGGAATCTTGCTGGAGTTGGCTCAGTACTGAGGTTGATCTACAATATCATTAATAATGACACCATAATTCTGACAACGATAAAGGATTAATTTATGATACACGTTATTGCATCCATTCAAGTCAAAGAAGGCAAAATGTCCCAGTTCATGAAAATTTTCAAGACCAATATCCCCAATGTGTTACAGGAAAAAGGTTGCATTGAGTATATCCCGACAATTGACTTGCCTTCCGGCCTACCACCGCAAGAACTGAATCCAAAAATAGCCACCATTATTGAAAAGTGGCGTTGCCTGGATGATTTAAAAGCCCATCTGTCAGCACCGCATATGCTTGATTACAAAGAGAAGGTTAAAGATATCGTTGAGGGCATGTCGGTGAAGGTTCTTGAGGAAGCATAGGCCTAACCTCCATCATCAAGATTGTTATGATAGGGATAAAAGGATGATTAAAATGTCAGGGCAAGGTTCAGGTGGGAATGTATTAGCGGCCCTATGCAGTTTCTTTATTCCTGGATTAGGCCAACTTATTCAGGGACGACTACTCATAAGCATTGTTCAATTTGTCTTAGCTAGTGTTTTTTGGGTTGTCTATTTGGGCTGGATTATTCATTTATGGTCAATAATCGATGCGGCCAGATTTGATCCGACAAAGAAGTAGCTGGCGCACGCCTACCATGAAAAACCATATTTTAAATATTCGGAGAGTTTCTTTTTGAGTCACAATTCAGAATTTCAGGCTGAGAGAATAAAATGATCTTCAGATTTACCGAAAAAATGGCCAAGAAATTAAAGCTCGGCCCTTTAACCAAAATCAACGATCAACCCAGCAACCCTTATCTTGAATGGTATGCCAACTATTTTATCGTTGACCGGATGCAAATCATCCTTGTCACCAATGCAGCATCCCTTTTGTCTGTTGTCATGCATGGCCGGAAAATAACCAATGATGCTCTTTTCTTCAAGCAATTCATGGATCAACTCGGGGATTATCTCAAGGAAATTGACTGCGAGCTGATCTTTCACAGAATTATAGCGCCCAAGATTGGAACGGCAAGACTATCAAAAACCACCGACCGGTCAATTCTGGGAAGCATGAGTGAAATGAAAAAACATATTGAGATAAGGTATATGAAGGATTGGAGCCCTATGGAATTAACAGGCTTGGTCAACGATGTATATTTCAATGGCATAGGCTCTAAAAAACCAAGAAATGTTTTCAAAACGTTGAAGCTGGGTTAATAATCATGACCTTTTTTGAAGAACCGACATTTTACGATAAAACCGCTCTTTCGGACCTACAAGGAGCATGGATTGCCGAAAACAAGAACCCAACTGAAGCCGACGACCCAGCCGATTTCTTTCACCTTTCCTACTCATTTCAATACCCTTCCGAGAAAAAGGGGATTTTTAAATTGTGCGTTTAAATAGAGTTCCCTCAGAAAATCGTCATTCCAGAAGCGACAATCTGAGGCAAGCATCTTAGCTGGCGACACCAAGACCCTCACCAGCCAATTGATATTGCTA
>DAOWIX010000024.1 GCA_030640695.1 Deltaproteobacteria bacterium
ACATAAAAAACACCCCTTCACTCTAGAAAAAACATCCCCACACATCCCATTAAAGATACTATAACTTATGCGTATGAAATAGCATGTCACCGTAGATTTGTCCAGCAAATGAAGCTGCTGGAATGGCTCTCTCCTCAAGCTTCGCAAAAGCGCTCCAAAGCTTGCCCCTTTAACCGGCAAGACCGAACTTTCAGGTTGACATGTTTTACCCTGATTGACTATAGTCTCTGCCCTTCATTATAACTTTAAACTAAAGATACTATTATCAACAATGAGCATTCTCAATATCGATGTCTATCCAGCTCTGGTTTTAAAAAGAAAAACCGAAAAAATCCTGAATATTGACGATCATATCAGGCAGCTGGCTGAAGACATGTTGGAAACAATGTACCAAGCCCCGGGGGTTGGTTTGGCCGCACCTCAAATAGGTCATTCCATAAGCCTTGTGGTTGCCGATCCCGGCGAAAAAGATAAACCTTCACCTCTGATTCTGATCAATCCTGAAATAACCGCCCATGAAGGCCAAACCGGTATCACAGAAGGCTGTTTGAGTGTACCCGGCTACACCGCCGAGGTTGTTCGCCATCAAAAAATCATTGTCAAAGCCTATACCCTGGACGAGAAAGAGGTGGAATTAACCTTGGAAGATTTCCCCGCAATCGTCCTCCAGCACGAGCTTGACCACCTCCACGGTATTCTTTTTATCGACCGGATCAGCCGCTTGAAACGTAATATTTACGACCGTAAACTCAAAAAAGGAACTCTCGATCAATCATGAAGATTATGCTCCTTGCTTCCGGGGAATTCGCGATCCCCACCCTGGAACTACTAGCCAAACATCGACCCACGGTTGAACTAAAACTCTTCACGCAACCAGATCAGGGTAAAGGCCGAGGCCGGCAAAAAGCGCCGACGCCGGCAAAAGCGGCGGCTTTAAACCTCAACCTCAACTTTGAAACCCCAAAAGATATCAATGCCCTGGAGAGCCACCAGCAGATTACGAAGTTTGCTCCTGACTATCTGGTTCTCGTTGATTACGGTGCCAAACTGAGCCCCGCGACAATTGCCCTGCCTAAACAAGCCGCCATCAACCTCCACCCCTCCCTTTTGCCCGCCTACCGGGGCCCCGCACCAATGCCCTGGGCTCTGATCAATGGGGAACCGATGACCGGCGTCACGACGCAACTGATTGGGGAGAAAATCGACTGCGGCCAAATCCTGCTCCAGGAACCCAGCTTTATTTTCGACCATGAAACCCTGCCCCAATTATCACGACGCTTAAGTCTTTTAGGAGCCCCACTGGTCTGGCGTACGATTAGTGAACTTGAAACCGGAACCCTGGAACCGCGCCCTCAGGACGAACGCCTCGCTTCATTGGCCCCCAAATTCAAAAAAGAGGATGGACTTATCAACTGGCAGGCACCGGCCGAGGCTCTCTTTAATCGTATCAGGGGTTTGAATCCCTGGCCCGGAACCTACACATTCCATCGCGGCAAGAGAGTCAAGATAATCGAAGCCCGACCTGTTCAAGCACCCTCAATCATCTCACCTGGAGCTATTACAGTCGACACCGGTCAACTTCTGGTCGGTTGCGGCCAGGCCAGCGCCTTAAGCATTGAGCGCCTCCAGATAGCCGGCAAACCGACCCGTAGCGCCAGCGAATTTTTGCGGGGCTATAAAACCCGGGAAAATGATTTTTTCGGCACTCGTTAAATGAGCCCTCCAAAAACCTCAGAACCAGCCTTTAAAACCTCGAAGAAAAGGATCTTCATCAGCCTTTTAGGGCTTACTTTCGCTCTCATCATGTTGCTGATTCTGGTTGGCGGTTGGATTGCGACAATCGGCCTTAACCATCTCCATCCCGGACTGACTCTGATCGCCCAGATCATTGCCGGGCTTGCCTTCATCTTTTTAAGCGGCATTATTTCGGCTCTAATTTTATCCATACTCCTGGAAAAAGACCTGCCCTTTACCCAAAAAATTCGCGGCCTTGGGATTAAACTATTTCTTCCATTAATGGAGCACTTAGGGCCCCGCTTAGGGGTCTCAAAAGAGAACGTACGCAACTCTTTTATCGAGATAAATAACCGCCTGTTGGTCTCTGGACATCGCCACACAATCCCGCCGGAAAGAATGCTTCTACTCCTGCCTCACTGTCTGCAAAGAGCCGACTGCCAACGCCGCATCACCACCAGCATTGACAATTGTCAGCAATGCGGGAGATGCAACATTGACGCCTTGATCAAACTCGCATCGGCTCACAAGGTTCGCATTGCGGTCGCTACCGGCGGCACCCTGGCCCGTAAAATTGTCCGTGACCACAGACCGAAGATCATCATTGCCGTTGCCTGCGAACGGGATCTGACCAGCGGCATTCACGACACCTTCCCCCTGCCGGTCTACGGCATTCTCAACCAACGACCCGAAGGCCCATGCTGGAATACCATAGTCGATGTCAGTGAGATTGAAAAAGCTCTACAGATATTCCTAAAAAAGGTTTAGCGACAACATGTCAACAGACCCTTTTTCTCATGAAATCAAGGCCATTGCCGACGCTCTGACAAAGTCTGAAACGATTCACATCAGTGGTTTGCAAGGCTCCGCTCCAGCCCTGCTCTTGAGCCGCCTAAGCCGCCTTAAGAGCTCCGGCTCTATCATCATCAGTGATGATTATCAAAAAAGCCAGGATCTTTGCCGCGACGTTGCCGCCTACCTTGAGATCGTACCATCAGCAAACCTTAAGCCCGAGCTTTTGACCCTGCCCCCTCTGCCGCGTATGGCTTATCGACAGACCCTGCGCAGCGGTCGTATTGAACGCGAACGCATCAAAATTCTGGCCCAGATTCGCAACCTTAAAAACTTCCTCTGCTTCACAACAATTGCCGCTTACGCCGACCGCCTGCCCTCCCCGACAAGTTTCCACCAACGTTTTTCTCGACTTGAATGGGGCCATACTATCGACCGGGAAAAACTTTTCAACCAACTTGAAAGATTCGGCTACGTCCGCGTTCCAGTTGTTGATGAGCCCGGTGATTACAGTGTCCGTGGGGGTGTAATTGACATCTTTTCGACCCTGCATGAAGAGCCTATGCGCCTCGATTTTTTCGGCGATGAGATTGAATCTATCCGCCCCTTTGACCACCTGACCCAACTTGGCAAAAAACTTGAGTACGAATTTATGGAGCTCGGCCCGGCTCGCGAGGTTCTGCCGCCTGCCGACCTTGAACCGGCTCGACAAAGAGTCCGGCAGCGCTTTGTTGAACTCAACGACTCCCATATCGCTTTAGGCCCGGCCTTAGAGGAACTCGGCCAGAGCCCGAACCGGCCCGGCTTTGAATCCTGGCTCCCGGCTTTTGAACCGCAATGGCATTCACTAACCGATTTTTTTCCGGCTGACAGTGCCGTCATCTTCATCGACCCTCTCGATCTAAAAGAGCAGCTTGAAGATCTCAGCCAACAGCTTAAGGAGGGTTATGAGCGAACTCTAGGAGAGCAACGTCTGGCCTTTCCTCCCGACGCCTACTTTATGCCGTCGGCTCAGGCCCTCAATGCTCCCGTCGGCCGGGCTGCAATCTATTTAAATGAACTCAACTACAAACCGGCGACCACCACCGACAACCACGAGGAAGAGAGCAACGCTCGCGAGCTAATCTTTAAAACCCGGGACAACCTCTTCCTCAAAGAGAGCATCAGCCAGGCCGCCGGAGGATCCGGAGAAAATCCGCTTCAAGCTGCCGCAACCCTGCTCAAAGAACACCTCAAACAAGGTTACCGCATCTATCTCGCCGGTCGCAACCAGACAACCAGCGAGCGCCTCAAATCCCTTCTCCTTGATTATGGCCTGCCGGTTGAGACCTCCCAAGAACCTGGTAGCAGCACGCTTGAGAGCATCTCCTTGATGACCGTCCGTTTAAGTCAAGGCGTCCAGCTACCAGATGAGAAAACCCTTTTCCTAAGTGACACCGACCTTTTCGGATCCAAACAAAAAGTTCGGTCCGCAACCAGCCAGCGCCAGGAGAGTCGCGAATCTTTTTTCGATGATTTCGCCGAGATCAAACCAGGTGACAAAATCACCCATATCGAACATGGCATCGGCCGCTATCAAGGCCTTAAAACCCTGACTGTCGAGGGCATCGTCAATGAATATCTGATTCTTGAATATCAGGGAGAAGATCTCCTCTATGTCCCGGTCGACTCTTTTGACCAACTCCACAAATACCACGGCAGCGGTGACAGCTCTACCACCTTAAGCCGTCTCGGTGGACCTCAGTGGGCCGCGGCCAAAGAGAAAACTCGAAAGGCGATCGATGACCTGCTCCTTGAGCTCCTTGATCTCTATGCCGAGCGCGAGGTTATGGAGGGCCGCGCCTGTTTGGAGCCAGACCATCTTTTTCGTGAATTTGAAGCCTCTTTCGCCTACGAAGAGACCCCCGATCAGCTCCGCGCAATCAATGAAGTGATCACTGATCTGACGGCCACAAAACCAATGGATCGGCTAATCAGCGGCGATGTCGGCTTCGGCAAAACCGAAGTTGCTTTGCGAGCTGTCTTTCTAACGGTCTTATCGGGCCGTCAGGCGGGAGTCATGGTGCCGACCACGGTGCTCGCCCAACAGCATTTTGAAACCTTCAAGGAACGCTTTGCAGACTATCCGGTCAAGGTTGCCGTTTTAAGCCGTTTCCGCACCCCGGCCCAACAAAAGCAAGTTGCCGAGGGCTTACGCACAGGCTCAATTGATGTCGTTATCGGCACCCATCGCCTGCTCCAAAAAGATATCTCATTCAAGAACCTCGGCCTTTTGGTCCTTGACGAAGAGCATAAATTCGGCGTCCGCCATAAGGAGAAGTTAAAAAACTTCAGACGTCATCTTGACGTCATCTCGATGAGCGCCACCCCGATCCCGCGTACCCTGCAGTTTTCGCTCTCCGGCATGCGCTCTCTAAGTGCGATTACGACGGCCCCCCGCGACCGTCTGGCGATCCGCACTTTTGTCGCGGCCTATGATGATCTCATCATCAAGGAAGCGGTTGAAAAAGAGCTTGGCCGCGGCGGCCAGATCTTTTTTGTCCATAACAGTGTCGCCACCATCCTCGCCCGGGGCGCGCGCCTTAAAGCCCTGCTTCCCGAAATCAGAATCGGTGTCGGCCATGGCCAGATGCGGGAGAATGAACTGGAAAAGGTCATGCTGGGCTTTGCCGAGCATGACTATGACCTTTTACTCTGCACAACCATCATTGAATCAGGCCTTGACATCCCTAATGCCAACACCATGATCGTCGAGGATGCTCAAAACTTCGGCCTCGCCCAACTCTATCAAATGCGCGGCCGAGTCGGACGTTCGCAGCGAAAAGCCTACGCTTATCTGATGGTCCCGGAACTTGAAAGACTGACCCCGGATGCCCGCAAAAGACTCAACGCCCTGGCTGAAGCCAACACGCTCGGGGCCGGTTTCCGCATCGCCATGCAAGATCTTGAAATTCGCGGAGCCGGCAACATCCTGGGTAAAAAACAGTCGGGCCAGATCTCGGCCATCGGCTATGAACTCTACCAGGAGATGCTCAGCGAAGCGATCAATGACGCCCGCGGCAACCATCAGGTCAGGATTCCAGAACCTGAAGTAAAAGTCTCTCTTTCGGCCCATATTCCACCCGGATACCTCCCCGACCTGACCTTAAGATTACAATTTTATAAAAAAATTGCGGCTACCGAAAACGAACTTGAGCTGACCCGTTTAGAAGATGAACTGAGCGACCGTTGCGGGCCGCCGCCGGAAGAGGTACTCAACCTGCTGCGCCTCAAAAACCTCAAAATTCTCCTCAAAAGCTACCGCGTTCTGGCTTTAGAGCTTGGTCGCAAAAGAATCAGCCTTCACTTTGATCCCGAAAGCCCGCCGGACGCTGAAAAAATCATGGCCCTATTGCAGGAAAAACCCGACCATAGTAAGCTGACTCCAGATCACTGGTTCAGCATGACGGTTACCCTGGAGCCCCATGAACTATACGCATGGTGCGAAAAGCTATTGCAAAAAATCCATTGAGATGATAGGTACCTTGGTTTTTTTGGACGCTGAAATAGAGGTGCCTCATTAAGCTACTGCAGAAAGCGATGAACTTTGCTTCGCCCTCTTTAACCTAACTCAAAGGACTATTTTTATGAAAAAAACATCACTTCACAAAATCAACTTTGCCATCTTCATCGGTTTCATTTCTATCCTTATAATCGCAGGCGGTTCTCTCTCTGTAAGCGCCACGACGAACGATCCTATAGTTGCTGAAATCGGCTCTGAAAAGATCACCTTAACTCAATTTAAAGCCGAGTTAGATAAACTGCCGCCCAACCTCAAACAGATGGCCAGCGACAAAAAAATTCAGAAAGAGTTTCTCGAGCAACTCGCAACCTCACGGCTTCTCTATCAAGAGGGCGTCAAGCAGGGGATCACAAAGGATCCGGCCATTAAGAGCCAGATCGACGAAGCAACTCGCAAAATTGTCCTGGCAGCTCTTTTACAACGTGAAATTGAAAGTCGCATCAAAGCCCCGACTCCTGAAGCGGTAGACCAGTACTACCAGACCCACCCCGATGAGTTCCAGCAAGAGAAACAGGTTCAGGCTCAACATATCCTGGTCAAGGATGAAGCGGAAGCTAATAAAGTCGCCGAAGAGATTAAAAAGGGAGGCGATTTTGCGACCTTAGCCCGTGAGAAATCTTCCTGCCCGAGCGCTGCCCAGGGAGGTGATCTCGGATTTTTCACTCGTAACCGTATGGTCAAAGAGTTTGCCGATGCCGCTTTTGCCCTCAAAAAGGGTGAAATCAGCCCTCCAATAAAGACAAAGTTCGGCTACCATATTATCAAAGTTGTAGAGATCAAGGAAGCCAGTCCCAGACCTCTGGATGAAGTCCGTACGACAATTGAAAACAAACTTACCCAAGAGCAGAAAAACCAGGTTTTCAAGGAGTATGTCGACGGCCTCAAAAAGAGTCAGAAGATCGTTCTCCACCCAGACGTCATTGAAAATTAATTGAACAAATTTTGCCACCGATTCTGCTTCAGCCTCTCAGTAACCTTGATAGGCTGCGCTCTTATTGCTGCCTGCTCAGCCCCTGAAGATGTTGTTGCGACTATCGATGGAGAGGCGATCACCAAAACTGACGTTAGTAGCCGCCTTAAAGGCTATCGAGAGGAGAGCGCCAACGAAACCATACCGCCGGCTGAACAGCAGAACCAGTTTGCCAGTGCCAAAGCGGTCTTGAATCAAATCATCAATGAGCGCCTGTTACTCCTTGAAGCTCGACGTCAGGGCCTGATAAGTGATAGTGATAACGATTATGATAGTTGTCAATCCGCGATGCGTAAGACCTTGAGCGGACTCGGAAAGGAGGTTCCTTTCCCGAGTTTGCAAGATGCCAAAAAGTTCTATGAGCAACATCCAGAGGAGTTTGTCGTCAGCACCCGCTACCAACTGGAACATCTGCTTTTAAGCTCTGAACACGCGGCCTGGGAACTCAAAGAGGAACTTGACAAAGGCTTAATGAGTATGACTGAAGCGGGCCGCAAGCAGGTCTTAGGGGCTCGCATTGCCGATAGCGGCAAAAATCGCTTAATGACAGCCGACGAGCTGCCTCCCGGCCTGACTGTGATTCTGCCCGGTTTAAAACTTAAAGTAATCAGCCCCGTTATCGCCACCCCTTACGGCTATCATCTGATCCGGGTCGAGAGAACTCTACCCGCCGGAAATATCCCTTTTCCTGAAGTTGAAAACCGGATCAAGGACACGCTCTTTGCCCAGCTCTTACAAAACAACTACCAACATTGGCTGAAACAGAGCAAGGAACAACATACCATAAAGATTTTTCACCAACACCTTAGCGACCTTTAAAATCAATGACCAATGCTTTAGATCCGTCCTATCCGGATCAGGAAAAGAAAAACATGAAAAGTAAAACCTTTCCCCAGAGTCAAAGAGTTTTCAGCCTTATAGTGATTATTTTCGCCTTGTCACTTCTTCCTAACGGAGCCCAAGCCCGTATCGTCAACCGCATTATGGCGATCGTCGGAAATCAGGTGATCACCTCGATGAACCTGCGCCAGGCAATATCAATCGAATACCCCGAGCAAGATTTCAAGGCCCTCACTGTCGAAGAACAAAACAGCATCATCAAAAAAGAGCTCGACGGACTAATAGACAACCTCCTTATCGCCCAGCAGGCTGCCGCCTTAGGCATAAGCATCACAGATGAGGATCTTGAGGATACTATTGAAAGGGTTCTGAAACAGAACCGCATGAGCCAGGAGATGCTGGAAAGTGCCCTGGCCAGCCAGAACCTCACCTTCACTTCATATCGTAACAAGATATCAAGTGATCTCCTCAAAGCCAAATTTATCTCCAGAGAGATCAAATCCGACATTATTATCACCAACCAGGAGGTTCTCGACTACGCAGAAAAACATGATCTTTTCAGCCAGGATGAGAGTGTCACTCTGGCCCAGATTTTCATCCCTGAAAGCTCCTCTCATGCAGCCGCCGGCGAAGATGATGAAAAATGGCAAGAGATCCGTAAAAGACTGAAAAATGAAGAGAATTTCTTTGCCCTGGCAAGTGAGTTTTCAGAAGGGCCGGCGGCGGCCAAAGGCGGTCGTTTAGGCACCTTCAAACGCGGCAACCTGCTCTCGGAGATCGAAGAGATCGCTTACAAACTCCCTCTGGCCAAAGCCAGCAAGGTGATTAAAACATCACTCGGATACCATATGATCATGATCACCAACCGTACCGGAGGTAAAGAGCGCTCCCTCTCGCCGGATGCAGAAGAGCAAATCAAAAGTAAACTTTACGAAGAGAAGCTAGCAAAAGCCCTGAAAAACCTAAGCAGTGACCTGCGCCGCGAATATAGCGTCAAAATAATGCAATAGTTACAGTCAGGAAATAAATTTGCTACAAACCGAAGAACTACACCGTCATTTTTTTCGCCCGGAACTCTGGGATCGCCTCAAAGATCAGAACATCCCCATCTACTGCCGCCGCGATCGGGCCGACTGGTTTGTACCCAACTTGGCCGGTGACCGGATTCTCCAATCATTAAACCATGAAAGAGGACCGCTCAACGCTGAAGAGAGCCTCTTTCTACAACGCCTGCCGGCGGCACCAGCGACTGACTATACCCCACTGCCCCAAAATCTCAAACTTACTCACTTGAAAGAGCTCTGGCTCCACCTGACCAATCACTGCAACCAGGCCTGTAAACACTGCCTTTTCTCCTGTAGTTCGGCAAGCTCCGGCGAAATAGATTTTGAGACTATCCAAAAAATCAGTCGCCAAGCCTATGCTCTCGGCGTCCGCATCTTCGCCTTAAGCGGCGGTGAACCGACAATCCATCCCGATTTCATCACTATTGTTGATAGCCTTTTGGCCGCAGGTGACAGCCATGTTGTAGTTCTCAGTAACGGCATTCGCCTTAAAGCTCTGGCCGAGAATCTCGCAATATGGCCAAAAGAGCGCTTCCATCTTCAATTAAGCCTTGACGGACTCGAAAAAGAGCACGATCATCTACGCGGCCCCGGCGCTTTCAGAAGTCTTAGCACGACCCTTGACTGGCTTAAAGATCAAGAAATTTCGGTGACCCTGGCCTGTTGCCTGACAAAAGATAATTACCAGAACCTGAATGCAATCGTCGATTTTGCGGCTGATAACGGGGTCACCAACCTCCACCTGACCTGGTATTTTGTAAAAGGCCGAGGCCAAGTCGAAGCCTTCACTGCAATGGATCTACTTTTTCCGGCAATTTTGGAGGCTGCGGACAGAGCTCGGCAAAGAGATGTCAGTATCGACAATCTGGAAGCCTTGAAAAGCCAGATATTTGCTCCCCCCGGAACCATTCACTGGGCTTCGACCAGCGGTTGGGAATCGGTCACCCTGGCCCCGGACAATAAAATCTATCCCTCACCAAGCCTCGTCAGCGCCCCTGAGTTGGGGATCCCCTTCAATGGTGACCTGGAAAGCGCCTGGCGTGACAATCCAGTACTCAAAAATTTACGCCAAAGCCATCCCCAAATGGTAAAAAGTCCTTGCAATCTCCTGCTGGGGCCCGGCGACCCTGACCAAAGTTACCTTGAAGCCCAAACCTTCGGCGGCGACGATCCCTACTGGCTGCTACAATTCAAACTCAGTCTCCACTTGATCAGTGAGGCGGCCGCAAAAAGTCCATCTTCCAACTCTCCCGCCCTACGTCTGCAGATGGGTGATATTCTTAAAAGCTGCGGGGCCCATGGCCGTGAAGCTCTGGTTCATAACAATTGCCTCTTGGCCCTGGCCCAACCCGACAGTCGAACCGTAGTCAAGGAATTTTACCAACAAGCGGTAAGCCGCCCAAAACTCGACATCCTCAACCCGGTCACCTACGACCTTGAGCTCATGAGCCATATTCCGGAGTCAGCCCGCTGGCGCGGCTACGGCTGCGGCAGCCCGGTCAGTGAAGCTGATTTA
>DAOWIX010000076.1 GCA_030640695.1 Deltaproteobacteria bacterium
CCCTTCCAGGGGCCGGTTGCCGTCGATTTCGCTATGGAACAGTTCAAAGCCAAGACAGCGGCCGTCCTCTACGCCTTGGCCAATGACTACAGCAAAGGCCTGGCCGAAATTTTCAAAGCCGACTTTGAAAAGAAAAACGGCAGTGGTTCAGTTGTCGCTTTTGAAAGCTATGGTGACAAGGATCAGGATTTCAGTGCCCAACTAACCAAAATTATTGCCGCCAAACCTGACTTTATTTTTCTGCCCAACAACTACAATGAGGTTGCTCTGACCGTTCAACAGGCCCATGATCTGGGTTGGAAAGGTCCTTTTATGGGCTCTGACGCCTGGGGTTCCGCCGAACTCATGACCCTGTGTGGCGACGACTGCATCGGCCACTTTTTCTCGACCCATTACGCCGCCGCCGGGGCCCAGGGAAAAACCAAAGAGTTTATCGACCGCTATCAGGCCAAGTACGGATATGTTCCGGATGATGTCGCGGCCCTGACCTGGGATGCCACCAAACTGGTACTGCAGGCCATCCAGGAAAATGGTAAATTGAGTGGCAAATTGCGTCAAGATCGCAAAGCTATTCGTGAGGCCATGGCCAACATTAAAAGTTTTGCCGGAATCACCGGGAGCATGAAACTTGACGAACAAGGCGATCCGATCAAATGCGCCGTCGTTGTTCGCATCAATGAAAAAGGCGAGTTTGTCTTTAAAAAATCGGTCTGTCCATAATTCAGTCTGCAGTAACCAGTGGGCAGTCGGCAGTTAAATAGTGCTGGCTGCCCACTTTTTTACTTGCACATTACCTAATCCTTCTAACCCTGAAACTTTAATCTTCCTGTGTTTGATACCCTTTTACAAAATCTACTCAATGCCCTGCAGTGGGGTAGTTTCTACTCCCTGATTGCTTTGGGATATACGCTGGTCTATGGGGTTTTACGGCTCATCAATTTCGCCCATGGCGACATTGTCATGGTCGGCGCCTATATCGCCTTTTTTATCTCCAGCCTCCTCCTCGGCCAGTACGGCATGCCGGCATTCTTGCCCGGCTGGGCGGTTCTGGCTTTAACCATCCCTCTGACTATGGTTTTAACCTCCGTGGTCGGGGTCACCCTGGAACGTGTCGCTTACCGGCCTTTACGCCGTAAAGGGGCCAACCGTCTCTATGTCGTAATCACAGCCCTGATGGCCGGTTTGATCCTTGAAAACGGCAATCTTCTACTTCTCGGAGCAAGCCGTAAAAAATTCCCGGAGATGATTGATAAAGTCGTCTACAAATTCGGCTCCGTCTATGTCACCAACCTCAAAATTGGGGTCATCCTGACAGCAATTTTGAGCTTTATCGTACTCCATTTTATTATCACCAAAACCAAAGTCGGCATGGCCATGCGGGCCATCTCTTACGATAAGTTCGCAGTCCCCTTAATGGGCATTCCGATCGACACGGTTATTGTTTTCACTTTTGTCCTGGGCTCTTCGATGGCCGGTCTGGCAGGTATCCTTTTTGCCCTCTCCTACCCGATTCTTGATCCCTACATGGGTATGTCAATCGGCTGGAAAGCCTTTATCGCCGCTGTCGTCGGGGGTATCGGAGATATTCGCGGAGCTTTTGCCGGGGGCTTTATTCTCGGCATCATCGAGATCATGGTGGTCGCTTTCTTCCCTTCATCTTACCGAGATCTGATCGCTTTTTCCATACTCCTGCTGATCTTAACGGTTAAACCGACCGGGCTCTTTGGGGTCGCGCAAACCACAAAAATCTAGTAAAATTAATAATAAAATACTAACTAAATGAAACGTTTCAACGTCCCGATTCTACTTGTCGTCCTGCTGACCACCCTGATGGGACTGGCCTGGTTCGAGGTCATTGACCTCTATATTCAGACCATTGTTCTCTTTATGGGCATCAACATCATCACCTCAACCAGTCTTAATCTGGTCAATGGCAATATGGGAGAGTTCTCATGCGGCCATGCCGGTTTTATCGCTGTGGGCGCCTATGTATCTTCAATTTTATCAGTGGCCCTGTTCACCAAGAGCAGGACTTTCGGCGCCCCGCTCCTGCCCCCGGAGCTGGCGGCTTACGGTTTTCCGCTGGTCCTTATTATTGGTGGTTTGGCGGCGGCCCTCACCGGCCTGCTGGTGGCCCTTCCCTCATTTCGTACCCGCGATGATTATCTGGCGATCATCACGATTGCCGCCAATTATATTATAATTTCAGCGATTATCAATATTGATAAAATCGGCGGGGCCCGAGGCTTCATGGGTATGAAACGGGTCATCTTTGCGATGGAAAAATGTGCTGAGATCCCCTGGATGATACTCTGGGTTTTTATCTTTATGGTTCTTTCAATAATAATAATCCGCCGCTACATGAGTTCAACCTATGGCAAGGGGGTTGAAGCAATCCGCCAGGACGAAGTCGCAGCCGAGATTATGAGTGTCAACACTAACCGCATTAAACTTGTCACTTTCATGATCTCCTCAGGGCTGGCTGGAATTGCTGGCGGTCTCTACGCCCATACCATCGGCTATGTCAACCCGAAATCTTTCGACCTTTTGAAATCGACCGAAGCCCTGGTCATGGTCTACCTAGGCGGCATGGGGTCGATCTCCGGTTCAATCATTGCGGCCGTCGTTTTCACCCTGATGCTTGAGCTCTTAAGGCCCTTACAGATTATCAAATGGGTGGCAATCCCCCTGCTCCTGATTATTATCATGCAGTTTCGCCCGGAAGGAATCATGGGCAATCGTGAGTTAAGCGATATTTTCCCGCGCCTGAAAAAATTCTACAAATTTAAATAGCCACTTTTCTGCCAATGACTTTACTGCAAATAAAAGATTTAACCCAGCTTTTCAGTGGCCTCTGCGCGGTCTCCGAGCTTAATTTAAACCTTGATGAGCGCGAACTGGTCGGCCTGATTGGTCCCAACGGGGCCGGCAAGACGACAGTCTTTAACCTGGCATCCGGTTTCTATCAACCGACTCATGGCAAGATTATTTTTCAAGGCCGCAACCTGGCCGGACTCAAGCCCCATCAGGTTTCAGCTTTGGGTATCGCCCGCACCTTTCAAAACATCCGCCTCTGGAAAGAGATGTCGGTGCTTGACAACATTCTCGTAGCCCAACACTTTCACTTAGGCTATGGTCTCGGCAGCCTTTTCTTCAGAACCCCACGCTATTTGAAACGAGAACGAGAGATTCGCCACAAAGCTCTGGAACTGCTTGAAATTTTCAAAATAGATGCGTACGCAGAGGAAAAGCCCGGCAACCTGCCCTACGGCATGCAGCGCAAGGTAGAAATTGTCCGCGCCCTCTCCTCGGGCCCCAAACTCCTGCTTCTCGATGAACCGGCGGCCGGTCTCCAATCAGCTGACGTTAATGAACTGATTACTCTGATACAGTGGGTTTACGATCAGTTCGACTTGAGCATCTGGATGATTGAACACCAGATGAAGGTGGTTATGAGTCTCTGTTCTCGGATTGGTGTGATTGACTTTGGCCGCTTGATCGCCAGCGGCACCCCGACCGAAATTCAGCAGAGCCCGGAGGTTATTAAGGCCTATTTGGGCGATGACCAATTGTGACGCAGCCGTAAAAACTCCACTTCGCCCTGAGCAAAACGAGGAAGTACTCTTGGGGTGCTTCGTTACTCTGCAACCTTCGTCACTGCAGCGTACTATTCGTACGCCTCATTCCTCAGGTCTTGAGTGCCTCGAATCTGAAGCTTTTACGACTGCGTCAATTTTTTGATTTTTTTACGGGTGTGTCAGAGTAGAATATTTGCCCCTATATTGAAGAGAAACTCATGAATAACCCAACAACACCTCTACTTGAAGTTCGCAACCTTGATGTCAGACATGGTAATATTGCGGCTCTTCATGGCATCAGTTTCGTGGTCGAAAAAGGTGAAATCGTAACTTTAATCGGCGCTAACGGGGCCGGTAAAACCACCACCCTGCATGCCATCACCAGACTCCCCCCACCTGAGGCGCCACGACTTTTTTCCGGGGATATTCTAATCAACGGAAAATCGATCATTAAAACTGAACCTCACGATGTCGTGCGTAAACTCCACTGTGCTTTAGCTCCGGAAGGACGCCATATCTTCGGCAATCTGACAGTTACTGAAAACCTGACCCTGGCAACCTTCTCGCGACCGAAAAGTGACGACTTGAATAAAGATTACGAGCACGTTTTCGAGCTTTTCCCGAGGCTGGCCGAACGCCGCCATCAACGCAGCGAATCATTAAGCGGCGGCGAACAACAGATGCTGGCGGTCGGCCGCGCCCTGATGTCGGGATGTACGTTCCTAATGCTTGATGAGCCCTCGATGGGTCTGGCACCGTTGCTGATGTATGATATGTTTCGGGCCTTAAAAAAACTCAACCAGGAGGGGATGACCATCCTCCTGGTTGAACAAAACGCCAAACTGGCTCTTGATTTTGCCCACCGAGGTTACCTGCTCGAAACCGGCGAAATCATTCTTTCCGGCAACGCCGCCGAACTCCTGAAAAACCCCGACATCCACAAAGCCTATCTGGGACACTAGCCTAAATTCTGAAGATCGCTTTGTTGCGGCCGGATCCTTTAGCCTTATACAACATTTCATCAGCCCGCTGTAAAAGCTCATCAAGATTCCCGGTGGTCTCGTCCGCTTTTGCCACTCCTTCACTGATAGTACAGCGAATCAGCTCTCCACCTGCTGATCTGATCTCCAGTTGTTCAACCTTTTCCCTGATCAGCTCAAGCCTTTCGACGACATCGTCACGAGAAAAATGGCGACAGACAACCGCAAATTCTTCACCCCCGAGCCGGCCAAACACGGAACCTTCATCTATATTTTCACTGACAACCCTGGTCACGGCCTTGATCACCCGGTCACCGGTCGGATGACCGTAGGTATCGTTGATCTTCTTGAACCTGTCGATATCCATCATGGCTGCGTATAAATCCTTGGAGTTCTCAGCAAATTTACGGTTTGCCAATTCAAAGAATTTACGCCGGTTGTAAATACCGGTCATCGGATCATGAGAAGCTAGAAATTCAAGTTTTTCTATCATCTCCTGGTGTTCCAGCTGAATCTTTACCCGAGCCAGAAGCTCTTTCGGTTTGAAAGGTTTAGTGACATAGTCAACACCGCCCGTATCATAAGCCTTCTCTATCGCATCTTCATCGCTCCTGGCCGTAATGAAAATAATCGGAATATCTTTAGTTTTTTCATTCTCCTTGAGTTTATGACAGTCCGCATAGCCATCCATCCCCGGCATCATGATGTCAAGCAGGATCAGATCAACCTCCTCCTCAGCTACTATCTCCAAAGCCTCAACTCCACCGGTAGCTTCGATTACATCGTAATCTTTGAGCAGCTCGACCAGAATATCGAGGTTAGTAACCGTATCATCAACCGCTAAAATTGTTCG
>DAOWIX010000136.1 GCA_030640695.1 Deltaproteobacteria bacterium
GGAGAAGAGAAAAAGAACGCTGCCTGAGAGGCGATCGAGATTGGCAAGACCTTCCTTAAGGGTTGCGGGAGTCTCCTCGGGGCCGCCAAAGATGATGTAATGGGCCGCCGGTAGTTTCAGCTTCAGGCAGTTTTCATGGGTGGAGTGGATGTCGGTAAAGGAGAAACCTTTACCGAGTCCCTTAAGAGTGTTTTCGGTGACAGCGTCACTGCCGAGTTCGAGGGCAAAGAGGCCGGCCCGCTGCATCAGTTTGAGAGCCTTTATGTCAAGGCCTGAGGGGCGGAAGAAGGCACTCCACTTGATATTGAGGGAGCGGCGTAAAATCTCTTCGGCGATAGCGAGATGGTGGCCTGAGCTTTCATTGAAGACGGAATCGACAAAGAAAAGATTCTCAATTTTATGATCTCTCTTGAGCCTCTCTATATCGTCAACCACGGCTCCGGCTGGCCGCCGTCGGAAAGTACGGCCCTCAAGTTCGGGATAGGTGCAGTAGCTGCAGCGATGCGGGCAGCCGCGTTTGCTCTGGAGGTTGGCCATACCGCTGCGATTTTGGTAGAAATCGAGGAGTTCGGGATGGAATTGCGGAGTTGCAAAATCATCGCCGTTAAGGGGGCGGGTTCCCTTAACAAGGGACGGTGGCGAGTTGCCGGCGATAAGTTCGTTAAGGAGCCGGGGCAAGGCTTCTTCACCTTCACCGATAATCCCATAATCAGCTTTAAGATAGTCGAGAATCGCTTCCGGCATCAGTGAAAAAGCTGGCCCTCCGACAATTAAAGGTACTGTGGTCAGGCCGCGAATCGTATCTACGGTCAGCCGGGCCTCCTCCAGATACCAGCCGTCAGCGCCGCTGAAAGAGTCGGTATTGTCGATGTTGCGGAGTGAGAGGCAGATGAATTCAGGGTTGAGATTCTGGATTGTCCTTTCCAGAGAGATCTTACTTTCTATTTTTTCAGGGTTTTTGTCATCATTTCCTGCGGCTAGCAGATCGAATTGTTCGACCTGGTGACCGGCTTTACATAAAGCGCCGGCGACAACAGCCATCCCCAGTGGATAGACGACGTAGGGAGCGGTCGCCCGGTTGGTTGAGATCAGTAGCACCCGACTCATTGGGTAGCCTGAGGAGTACGGCTGAAGTTACGGGATTTTTTTGGGTCATAACGTTTGTAGGTGCCGTCAGCCATCTCCCTTTCAATGATTTTTTTAAAGAGGGTGCCCATTTTGATCTGGTAGCCGCCGTCAGCATAGAAGGTGTCCCAGGCGTAGTGGAAAAGTTCCTGCAATTTGGCCGGAGTCATCTGTTTGGGTTGGAAGACGACCTTATCGGTGGTGTAATCGATCCAGTTATTGTGCATAACCCGCTTCTCTTTGATCAATTGCTCGCGTAAAGGAGTGTGGGGAAAAGGGGTCAGGATGGTGAATTCGGCGACATCCAGGTTGATGCCCATGAGAAAATCGACCAGTCTCTTGATATACTCCTCATCCTGATCATCGGTTCCTAAAAGGATCGTGCCTTCGACGCCGATACCGTGCTCCTGGAGGCGTTTGATACGTCCGGCGATGACCGGGGAGGTGTCAATGATTGCCTGATAGACGTACCAGCAACCAGCTTCAGCGGCCAGTCGGACAACCTCCTCATCATCTAAAATCGGATGCGATACCCATTTCTTTTTGAGTGGTTTCATGGCTGTGAAAAGTTCAATCAGCCAGTCACGATCCTGGGCCAGGGAGTTATCGACAATAAAGAGGCGATTGTTGGGGATCGCTTCCATCTCAGCGATGACCTGAGCAACGGGTCGGGGTCGGAACTGGCGCCCGCCGAGATAGGCGGTGCTGCAGGGAAAGCAGTTGAATTTACAGCCCCGTGAAGCGTGCACCAGATCAAGCATCTGGACGCCGCGGTAATTATAGAGCTCACGATTTAAAATTTCGCGGCGAGCCGGGCCGACGAGATCAATGTCGGGGTGGTTGTGGAGATAGTTGTAAATTGGTTTGAGTTGGCCTGCCTGAAAATCTTCAATAACATTTCCGAAGCGTCCTTCAGCTTCGCCTAGAAAAATACTGTCGGCATGCTCTTTAACCTCTTCGGCATGGAGCATCGTCGCAATCCCGCCAAAGAGCACCGGTACTCCTTGCGCCCGAAAATGATCAGCGATTTCAAAGGCCCGGGGCAGTTGGCAGGTGAGCATCACCGAAAGAGCGACGAGATCGGCTTTTTCGTTTAGATCAATCTCTTCAAGATTGTCGTCGGTAAATTTGAGGTCAACCTCTTCCGGGACAGTTGCCGCGAAAACCACCGGACCGTGCGGCGGTAGGTGGAACTCGGTCTGTTGTTTCAGTTTTGGCCAGCGTGGGTAGATCAGTCTCATTTTCATATGTGATGAACCTTATTGATTTGTGTAGATTACTTTGTCACTATGGCAGGTATCGATAAAATGTCTGGGCATGCTTGGTCGTTGCAATAAAAACCACTCTTTCCAGGGTTGCAATTTATTGTGGCATGAAAAGAGGGCTGTCCGTTTTGATTTTTCTCCAGTACCAGAAAAAGGGCGCCGGAAAAAAAAGGAGCCGCCGTTTTTTCTCTCTTAAAGAGGTTGCAGATGCCCACTACCATCACCTCTTCATCGCCATAAAAGAGTTGTTCTAAGCCGAGATGTAGGGCTCCGGCACCGCCGGGTTGGGACTCGATCAAGGCCAGACTGCTGCCGATAATCGCAAAACGTAAGGCCGCTTCCCCTAAGAAACTGGTCGCCAGAGTATAAACGAAAAGTCCCGGGCTGGCAAGGCGGGGATCAGCCTGGACGGTTTTGTAGAAATTGTGATCAGTTCGGTCACAACTGCTGGTGGTGGCGCAGATCAGGCCAAGATCCAGGTTTTTGCTGGTTTCAGGAGATCCCGCACCCTCCAAGCGACCGGCATCCTCTAGGGCTAGGGCGCAGGCCGCGACCCCGATTTGCGAAAAAAGATCAAGGCGCCCGAAACGCGAGCCGCCGCTTAAGGTTTTCAGAACCGAAGTTGGTGGTTGGGGCTCGCCGGTCTGCCAGAGCGGAGAGCCACCTATCCGGCCCCGCCCGTAACCTGCGGCAGTTACCCAGCCAAAGCCGGTAACTTTGGCGCTCAGTTGGGTTCTCTTGGTGATGATGTTCATTGTAGATCAGATAGGACAAATTTTAGAATTGAGTTTCAGGTTATAGTTGGCATTATATAAGATAGCTCCAATATTGGCAATCTGTAATCGTTGGCCTGAGCTTAGATCGGGCAAATAAACTTTTCACCAATTTTTCAGAAAAAATGGGGGTTGACTACTACAAAGTATGTCGAGTATGAATTAAAGATGGATTTACGATATATCTCAAGATTGAGGTTTGACGTGAAAGTTGAGATTGGCAGGGGGTATCTTCTAACCATGGAAAAGCAATCGAGTCTGTTCCCCCACCGGTTTCATCGGTTCTCGATTCTCGGTTCTTTCAACGAATCGCTAAATATTACCGCCGTACCCCGTCTGGCGCAACCCGATGCCGAAACGTTACTGGCGACACTCCACCACTGCCGCCATCAAACAAGTATTCCCGATGTGCCATCTCTTGCTGGAAGGA
>DAOWIX010000086.1 GCA_030640695.1 Deltaproteobacteria bacterium
AAAGCGCGCCCAGTTCGTTGCCGATACTCCCAGCGATGGCGATGCAGGGGATGTTTCTCTCTTTGGCCAGGGCTGAGACTCCGGCCGGGGCTTTGCCGAAGGCGGTCTGTTGGTCGATCTGGCCCTCTCCGGTTAGAAGCAGGTCGGCACCTTGGAGTTTGTTTTTAAAATCGACGAGCTCAAGCACTACATCAATGCCTTTTTCCAGACGGGCATTTAAAAAAGCGAAGAGCCCGGCGCCTAGGCCACCGGCGGCTCCAGCTCCAGGGAGTTCCAGAACCGCATGGCCGAGATCGTGCTCGATGATGGCCGCCAGATTCTGCAACCCCAAGTCAAGCTCTTCGACCTGAGTTGGGGTTGCCCCTTTTTGCGGTCCATAGGTGCGGGCTGCACCCTGGTCACCGCAGAGAGGGTTGTTGACATCGCAGACGGCAATAAAGCTACTCTTTCTGACCCTCGGGTCGAGGTCGCTGCTATCTATAGAACGGATTTTAGCAAGCGCATTCCCGGTTGGCGTAAGCGCTTTTCCATATGTATCAAGAAAACGTATCCCGAGAGCGTGGGCCATGCCGATGCCGCCATCGTTGGTGGCGCTGCCGCCGATTCCGACATAGATCTTCTGGGCTCCTAAATCAAGAGCTGCACTGATTAACTGGCCGGTGCCAAGGGTTGTGGTGTGGGTCGGGTCGCGCTCTTTTTCATCAAGCAGCACCAATCCGCTGGCCAGGGCCATCTCGATGATCGCAGTTTTTTGCTCAGGATTATACCAGAAGTCGGCGCTAATTTTTTGTTGCAGAGGGTTTGATACCGTAACCCGGCACAACTTTCCAGCACTCATTTCGGCGGCCACGGCGAGCAGGCCATCACCGCCATCGGCTACCGGAACTTCGACAATCTCAGCCTCAGGCAGCACTCGGCGAATACCTCGGCTGATAGCTTTGGCCGCATCTTTGGCCGTCAGTGAACCTTTGAAAGCGTTGGGGGCGACAATAATTTTCATTTTTACGTAATCACCGTTGGTTCGCTACGTCCCGTGATTTTTTTGATCGCAAAAAGATCATCCGCGAGCTTGATCAGTTGGGCTAGTGCGGTCTGGGTCTCCAGATTCATGCCGGCGGGATTCTTTTCAACCTTTTCAAAGTAGAGGCGTAAGGTCGCACCGCTGGTACCGGTTCCCGAAAGGCGCAGGATGATCCGTGATTTGTCTTTAAAAATAAGCCTGATTCCCTGTTGTTTAGAGAGGCTGTTATCGATCGGGTCGAGGTAGGAAAAATCGTCGGCTTTCGTGATCTCTAAAGAACCGAATCGTGTTCCACGGAGCCTCTCGAATCTCTTTCTCAGATCATCAACAAGTTGGTTGGCAGCCTTGTTGTCAACTTCTTCATAGTCGTGGCGAGAGTAGTAGTTGCGGCCAAAATGTTGCCAATGTGCCGCAACAATCTCTTTCACTGAGATTTTTTTTATGGCCATCAGGTTAAGCCAGAAAAGGACTGTCCAGAGACCGTCTTTTTCGCGGATATGGTCGGAGCTGGTGCCGAAACTCTCTTCACCGCAAATCGTCAACTTACCGGCATCAAGCAGATTGCCGAAAAATTTCCAGCCGGTCGGGGTCTCATAGCAGTCGATGTTAAGCTCTTTGGCGACCGCATCAAGGGCGCAGCTGGTCGGCATCGAGCGAGCCACCCCTTTGAGGCCTTTTCGATATCCTTTGATGAGGTGAGCGTTGGCAGCAATGACGGCGACGCTATCGCTCGGGGTGACGAAAAAATTGTCACCTAAAATCATGTTGCGATCGCCGTCGCCATCGGATGCCGCCCCTAAAGCGGGGGCTTTTTCGCCGAACATGATCCGAACCAGATCTTTGGCATATTTAAGGTTGGGGTCGGGGTGACCGCCGCCGAAATCGGGCTTGACTGTGCAGTTGATAAGGCTCGTTGATGCCGCCCCCAGGCGTCGACAGAAAATCTCTTCGGCGTAGGGCCCGGTCACCGCGTGCATGGCGTCAAAAAGAAAAGCAAAATCTTGGTCCTGCAACAGTTTGGCAATTGCTGGAAAGTCAAAAAGTTCCATCATCAGGTCGGCATAATCGGAGACTGGGTCAATGATTTCAATCGCCATCTCACCGATCATGAAACGGTTTTGCGTGTCGAGATCGATATCCGGACTCTCAACTGTCAGGTAGCGATCAAGGCCTAAGCTTTTCTGGTAGATCGCTTCGGTGATCTTCTCCGGGGCCGGCCCTCCGTTGGCGGTGTTGAATTTGATCCCAAAATCACCGTGCGGGCCACCGGGGTTATGGCTTGCCGAGAGAATGAAACCACCGTCGAGGCCATACTTTCGGATAACGCAAGATGCTGCCGGGGTTGAGAGGATGCCGCCCTGGCCAATGACCAGTTTTTTTAAGCCATTGCCCAGCCCCAGACGTACGATTGTCTGCAGGGCTTCGCGATTGTAAAAACGGCCGTCACCGCCAACCGCGAGCTGCTTGCCCTTAACGCCGCCCAGAGCGTCAAACGTCGCCTGGACGAAATTTTCGAGATAATGGGGCTGCTGGAACACAGATACTTTTTTTCTCAGCCCCGAGGTGCCGGGTCGTTGATCAGAAAATGGCTGGGTGGCTACGGTTATATTTTTCATTGTTCAAACCCTAATAATTCGTCATTGCCGGAGAAAAAGCAAATTTGTCGTGGTTAGATTTTACTGCCCACTGACACCAGCCCGTCTGGTCTCAATAAAGTCGGACAGGGCACTGATCGAAGCCAGGGCTTCGCGGCCCTCTTCCATATCTTTGATTTCGACGGCGAAATGTTTCTGGATGAGAACCACCAGTTCAACCGCATCAAGTGAGTCGAGGCCTAAACCCTCATCGCCAAAGAGGGGATCGCCATCTTTGATCTCTGAAGCATCAATATCCTCTAGGTTTAACTCTTCAATTATTAGTTTTTTCAACTGCTCTTGCAGGCTGGTTTCAAGCATGTTAAATTCCTCTTTTTCGGCTACCTTGTACTTGAACAAAAAGTCTAATTTTTCAAGACAGCTTTATGTCATGGTTTTGGTTGTTATTCCCACATATCATAGAAATTAAAAAACTGGTACGGTTCTTTAGTGCAGAGATTTTCTAAAGCTTTCACATAACGGGTCAGGTAGGGGGTCAAACGCTCAATCGGCCGTGAGTCCTGCTTTGGAATCTTGATGACCTCGGCGAGCTCGATACGGTAGCGATCAGGGCCGGTTTTAATGGGAAAAAGGACGGCCAGCGGCGCGCCGGTAACTGCTGCAAGTTTCCAGGCGGCGGCCGGAAAATGTACCGGAGCGCTCAAAAAATCGACGGCCAGACTGTTCTCTTCGGAGCCTTGGCGGCGGTCACCCATAATCGAGACGATTTCGCCTCGGTTAAGAGCTGCAACCATCTCGAGAGTGCCGCCCAGAAAACCGGTCGGGTCGATAATCCGGTAGGGATTTTCCTGATCTGAATGCTCAAAGTAGTGGCGGTCAATATCACCTTCATCCTGTTGCATCAGCATATGGACCGGGCCTTTCAGTTTGCTCAGATAGACCATCGCCGCTTGCCAGCAGCCGACGTGAGTGGTTAGGATAATCAGACCTTCACTGGCGTTGGCCAAATCAGCCAAGCGTTGGCCTTCGGGAAATTCGGTATGCAGAATTTCAGGCCCGCAAATTCCGACCAGGGCCCGGTCCACCAGTGAGCGGCTTAAACCCATGATCATGCGAAAGCTGTCTTTTAAGGCGGCAAATCCCTGTCGACCGGGAAACCTGCGATCAAGATAATAGCGGCTTTTGCGGCGCTCTTCGGGCTTAAACAAAAGGTAGTAGAGAACCACTGGGTAGAGGAAAGGGTAGGCTATATGGCGTCCGCCAAGCCGGATTAAAAAATAGAAAAAGCGATGCTGCCAGGGGGCGCCGACACTGCGACTGCTCCACTTTTTATCATTTTTAGAGGTCAATCTTCAGGCCTTTATCTTGGTTGATGGTTTGTTGGTTGCGGATATTTTTCGCCGCCAGATAGGTGATAAAGCCGATTCCTGCTGCCAGCAGCGGCCCTACTATCAGCGATCCCAAACCCCATTCCCAGAATCGTTCCAGGGCTTGATAACCCAGAGTTTTAAACGAGATTTCAGTCAGAAAAGTGCCATGGCGCATAAAATAGCCGGCTTCAATACACAAGGCTGGAACAAAGGGCGGCGTGCAAATGTTGCCGGCTGTTAGAGCGACAATCTTGTTGAGGCGAAAGTAGCCGGTAATCATCAGAATAATCAAGGCTCTCATGCCAAGTAAGGGTAGGGCCCCGACAAAAACTCCGAGTGCCACAGCGACCGCCAGCCGTCCTGGTGTGGTGTTCTCCTTGAGTAGGAGGCGCAAACTGCGTAAGGGATGAAATATCGTGACTGGTTCTGCCGGAGGCTGGCCCTCACCATCAAGCTGATTGTGGGGCCAGGGTAACATCGAACGGATAGTCAGTCGGGTATTTAAGAAACTTAATCGCAGGTTATCCCAGAGGCGGTGAAAATGGGAGATGTGTTCCTGTTTAGTCGGATAATGAACCTTGATGTCGATCTCTTGTACCCTGATACCGGACCAGGCAGCCCGAACCAGAATTTCATTTTCAAAGGCGTAACGTTTTTCCCGCCATTTGAAAGCCTTAAGCACACTCAAAGGATAAGCCCGAAAACCACTCTGGCTGTCACCGATCTTGCGCCCGGTCTGAACCCGAAACCAAAAATTCGAGAAACTCCGGCCGAAACGGGAACTGCCGGGCACATAGGTCTCATCAAATTTGCGGCAGCCTACGGTTATGGCTTCGGGGTCTTTGGCGATTGCCGCAAAAAAAGCGGGAAGATCTTCGCCATAGTGCTGGCCGTCGGCATCAATCGTGATAATGTGGCCAGATCCCAAGGCCCTTGCTTTCTCGGCCCCGCTCAATATGGCCACCCCTTTGCCCATATTGTGAGGATGTCGGATAATATGAACTAAATTGTCGAGATTTTTACACTCTTTAATGGCACCATCGCTGCTGCCGTCATCAACGACAATAATAAAATCTGAAAAACGTTGAACGTCGGCGACCACTTTCCCTAAAGTCGCAGCATGGTTGTAAAGGGGAATGACAACTGCAATAAGCGAAAGTTCAGCTCCTTTTTCAGAGATTTTCTTGCCGGTCTTCTTGTTTTGGGAATCATTTGTAGCGGGTATCATGGGTTTAGTCGTTACTCCGGTTAATCAGGTTGAAGATCATTTTGCTTGTCTGAAGTGGCAACATGTATTTTTTGCATATTGCTCTTCTCTAAGGCTATTTCAGCATGCGTTTTTCACTGTGTCGGGCAAAACTTAGGAAAGAGCTGATGTTGGCAGCGAAACGGAGCCAGCTGTCGGGTGAATGCTTGAGCATGGCGACATAGTTGAGAAGGATTCTGGGGCGTTTGAAGTGGGTCTGGTAAAATTCAAGAAAGAGTTTTTCGAGCTCCTCTTTGCTCATGCCTTCGGGGATAAACTGAAAACTCATGCA
>DAOWIX010000011.1 GCA_030640695.1 Deltaproteobacteria bacterium
GCCGATGGAACTAATGGTAAAGGCGTTCACGGATCTGCTGTTTTTATGGGTGTCCACGGAGCTGCCTCAGGATCATCTGGCTCGGGTGTTTTCGGAGCTGCCTCAGGATCATCTGGCAAGGGCGTTTCCGGGGCTGCAACAAATACCGGAGCAGTCCAAAACTACGGTGGTTATTTCTCGGCCAACGGAGCCTCTGGCTATGGTGTCTACGGAAAGGCCATAGGAGCCACTGGTCGAGGTGTCTACGGGACTGCCACAAACACCGGAGATGTCAAAAACTACGGTGGTTTTTTCTCAGCTGCTGGAACAGATGGCCGTGGTGTCTACGGAACTTCCACAGGATCATCTGGTCGAGGTGTCAAAGGATATGCCGAAGGAACATACGGTGTAGGCGTCTTCGGAGACTCAATGGGGGTCTATGGGAACGGCGGTCATTTTGTAAACAGGAGTAATAATATTCAGTCGGTCGGGTTGTGGGCTGGGTCGCGCACTGGAAATATTATCGAAGGTCATCTAGTTGATTCGGCGGGCGTTTCAGAGAATCTGCGCTTTCTGGTCGATCGGGATGGTAAGGTATACGCCGACGGTTATTTTTATGGAGGTGGTGCGGACTTTGCCGAATACGTAATTCCTGATGGTGACAAGAGCTTGTATGAACCGGGTGACGTTCTGGCCATTAGCCCGGAAGCGGAGGAGATGAGCAACACCGTCACCAAGACCAATGAACCTTATTCTACAAAAGTTGCCGGGGTTTATTCGACTAAACCCGGTTTTATTGGCAATCTTCAGGGGATAAATGATGCTGGTTCTGGAGAGGAGTTTCCCATGGCCGTCCTGGGTATTGTGCCCTGTAAAGTATGCACAGAAAATGGCTCGATCAGGCGTGGCGACCTGCTTGTTTCGTCATCTATTTCGGGTTATGCTATGAAGGGAACCGATCGTTTGAGAATGATCGGTAGTATCGTTGGGAAATCTCTCGGCAACCTAGAATCCGGCGAAGGCGTTATCGATATCCTCGTCACATTGCAATAATTATTACAGATAGTTCTTGCGGATGTGGGTGATTGGGGTTGAAGGAACATTAGATATTGCCAGTGCTAAGGTCTTATCTTTGCCTAATTGCTTAAACAAAACATTATCAGCGAACATACAAATATCCACGAAAAACAAAAGTTCATATAAAAAAACCAAAAAGAGGGCCCTGTAACAGGACCCTCTTTTTCTTTCTTTACTCTTCACTATTATTATTTACGAGGGCACTCCTCTAAAACAGAGCTTCACCCATAACCAAGCGCGGAACTGTGAAGCTGGGCTGCGAACTGTCAAGCCACTCGCCGGTGGTGACTTTTTCCCAGGCCTCAGTTTTAGCGAGTGCAGCCTGAACCAGCTTGTAGTTCAAAGCATGGCCGGTCTTGTTGGCCTCCAAGACTCCAATCAGGGGCATACCTAAGAGACTGATATCACCAAAACAGTCTAAAACTTTATGACGGGCAAACTCATCGGCAAAACGCAAACCATCCTCATTGAGAACTGAATATTCGTCAAGCACTATAGCATTATCCAAAGACCCGCCCAAAGCTAGGTTGTTGGCTTTCATCCATTCAACTTCATGCAGAAAACCGAAGGTCCGGGCCCGACTGATCTGACGGTCGTAGGAGACATCGGCAAAAGAGAAACTAAAACTTTGGGAGCCGATCATGGGATGATCGAAATCGATATGGTTGATAATTGAGAGAGAGGCATTAGAAGAAGGGGGCTGGGGCCCGAGACGAGCCCATTTGTCACCATCAGTAACCGTCACGGTACCGGTCATGCGCATATAGCATTTAGCTTCGACCTGCCGTTTAATACCCGCCGTCTTGATAAGGTAAACAAATGGATTGGCGCTGCCATCCATAATCGGAACCTCGGGCCCGTGAACCTCGACCAAGGCATTATCGACCCCGAGACCAGAAAAGGCCGAGAGAAGGTGCTCTACGGTTCCGATAACAAAACCATCGCACCCTAAGGTCGTAGCCAGAGAGGTATCAACAACAAAATCGGAAGAGGCCGGAATGGTCGTCATGACCCGACCCTCTTCAACGCGCTGCAGCTTGATACCATGACCTGCAGAAGCCGGCTTCAAAACAAGCTTGACCTTGACCCCTGAATGCAAGCCTATACCAACACAGGAAATCTCTTTTTTTAATGTTCTTTGGAAAAACATAGTTGTAGAAAACACTCCTGGCCAAGTTTAATTTACAAAATCCTGACTTTTTATTTTAATTTTCAGCCCTGAACCAAAAATGTTTCAGTCGTTGTGAATGCGACAGCTCGCATTAATCGTGCATTATTCAGGCCAACGTTAAAACAGTGGTGCGTCGCCAATCAGCAATCGGCAGTAAAGCCAAAGCCCAGATGACTACAGCATCTTTACCAAGAGATCACCAACTGCCACCTAACAACTCACCTGCGAGACAAAAACGTCCCCATAAGTGCGACATAACCGTCTCACTCAAAACAGCAAGCTAACAACCTGGATCTCAACCAATCTTCTCTTTGAGCAATTGATTGACCATCTGGGGGTTGGCCTGACCTTTAGTCTGCTTCATAACCTGGCCGACAAAAAAACCAAAAAGCTTGACTTTGCCCTGCTGATATTCTTTAACCTTGTCGTCATTGGCGGCAACAATCTCATCAACCAGTGTAGCAAGCTCCCCGGCATCTGACATTTGGGCCAAACCCTGAGCTTCAACCATCTGTCGAGGATCATTGTCAGCGGCACTATACATCTGCGAGAAAACCTGCTTGCCGATCTTGCCGCTGATCGCGCCTTCATCGATCAGGCTTAATAATTCAGCCAAACCTTGGGGCGTAATTGGACATTGAGTGATACTGGTTTTATCTTCATTGAGAAATTTCATGAGCTCAACCATGATCCAGTTGGCCACCGCTTTGGGCTGGGCAAAGAGTTTCACGACCGCCTCAAAATAGTCGGCCATCGCCCGATCTGCAGTCAAAACTTCAACATCAGCAATCGGAATTGCGTAATCCGCAACAATCCTCTGGCGCTTTAAGGCCGGTAGTTCGGGTAGGCTTTGCCGCACACTCTCCACCCAAGCCTCGTCAACGACAACCGGCAAGAGATCAGGATCAGGAAAATAGCGATAGTCGTGGGCCTCCTCTTTGCCGCGCATCGACATACTAATCCCGCGGTCGACGTTCCATAAACGGGTCTCTTGAACAACTAGGCCACCACCATCCAGAATATCGCGCTGGCGTTCAACCTCGTACTCAATAGCCCGTTGGACGTTACGAAACGAATTCATGTTTTTGAGTTCGGCCCGAGTGCCGAGTTCCGGTGCTCCCCAACGTCTGAGCGAGATATTGGCATCGCAACGAAAACTGCCCTCCTCCATATTGCCATCGCAAACCCCAAGATAGACGACTATATCACGTAAAGCCTTCAAATAGGCTACAGCTTCAGCTGAACTACGCATATCGGGCTCACTGACGATCTCAATAAGCGGCACGCAGGCGCGGTTATAATCGACATAACTGACGCCGTGCTCATGTTCAGGATGAACCAGTTTACCGGCATCCTCCTCCATATGAATTCGAGTGATACCGATCCGCTTGGTCGCTTCTTCAACTTCAATATCGAGATAACCATCGACGCAGATGGGCAATTCAAACTGTGAGATCTGGTAGCCTTTGGGGAGATCGGGATAAAAATAGTTCTTACGAGCAAAAACACTGTTCGGTATAATTTCACAAGCGGTTGCAAGACCGGCCCTAACCGCAAAATCGACAACCTTACGATTTAGAACCGGCAAGGCACCGGGCATCCCGGTACAGACCGGACAGCTATTTTGATTAGGCGGGTTACCGAAATGGGTCGAACAGCCGCAAAAGATCTTGGTTTCAGTCAGGAGCTGGCAGTGTACTTCAAGGCCGATAACGATTTCATAATCCATGATCAAACCGCCTCCCCTGCCAGAGTCGGCCTGTGGCCGGACCATCCGGCCAGCTGTTCGTAATGCCAGGCGACCCGCAAAAGCGTCTCTTCAGCAAAAGGTTTGGCAATAATCTGCAAACCAATCGGAAGCCCCGCTTTAGTAAATCCGCAAGGAACTGAAATCGCCGGCAAACCGGCCAGGTTGACCGGAATCGTCAGGATATCGGAGAGGTACATCGACAAAGGATCATCAACCTTCTCCCCGAAAGCAAAAGCCGGCGTCGGACAAACCGGCGACACCAGCACATCACAATCAGCAAAAACTTTGTCAAAATCGCGGGTAATCAGAGTTCTTACCTGCTGGGCCTTGCGATAGTAGGCATCGTAGTAACCCGACGACAACGCATAAGTCCCGAGCATGATTCGCCGTTTGACCTCATCACCGAACCCTTGAGCCCGGGTTTTCCGGTACATATCAAGCAAACCATCTGCATCATCAGCCCGAAAACCATACTTGACACCGTCATAACGAGCCAGGTTGGAACTTGCCTCCGCAGTTGCCAGAAGATAATAGGTCGCCACTGCATAATCGGTATGGGGCAGAGAAACATCATCAAGCTGAGCCCCTGAGGCTGCCAATTGACTACAACCAAGCCTAACTGCAGCCTCGACCTCCGGGTCAAGGCCAGCGCCAAAATACTCCTTAGGCACCCCGATCTTCAAACCCTTGATATCCTTTTTCAGAGCGCCGTAATAGTCGGCTACCGGCAGATCGACCGAGGTTGAATCACGTTTATCATGCCCGGCAATCACCCCGAGCAACAAGGCCGCATCAGCCACCGTCAAGGTTACCGGACCGATCTGGTCGAGAGAAGAGGCAAAAGCCACCAAACCATAGCGAGAAACCCGGCCATAAGTCGGCTTCATACCGACAACCCCACAAAAAGATGCGGGCTGCCGAATGGAACCGCCGGTATCTGACCCCAAAGTGGCAATCGCCGTGGCCGCAGCCACGGCGGCAACGGAACCACCGCTGGACCCTCCAGGAACTCGTTTTAAGTCCCAAGGGTTGCGCGTCGCTTTAATGGCGGAATTTTCCGTCGATGACCCCATTGCAAACTCATCCATATTGAGTTTACCGGTAATCACGGCTCCCGCCTCGCGCAATCGGGCCACAACCGTAGCATCGTACTCCGGCCGATAGTCGGCCAACATCCGCGAAGCACAGGTAGTTTTCAAACCTTTAGTTGAGAGCAGATCTTTCAAACCTAGAGGGATACCTGTAACCGGAGTCGTTTTTTCACCTTTACGACGGCACTCATCGGCCGCTTCGGCTTGGGCCAGCGCCCCTTTTTCATCAGTCTCAAGATAGGCCGCAATCGTATCGTCAACCGCAGCAATACGACCGAATACCGAGCGCGTCACTTCAAGTGAGGAAACCTCACCCTGTTCGAGACGTTGCCAAAGCTCTTCTAAAGAGCAGTTATAGAGTTCCATATATAAACAATCCTTATCAGTGGCCAGTTGCCAGTTATCAGGGTTTTACTGCCGACTGATAACTGACCACTAGATTAAGCTGGTGCTGAAATATCTTTCAATCCGATCCGGGAGAATCGTCGCCACTCGTTTGTCCGGGCCGAAACGTTGAGCAAGTTTCATTGCGGCCCAGACATTGGCCCCGGATGAGGTTCCCACCATAGTACCTTCAAGTCGTGCCAGGGCTCGGGCCGTACCAATCGCATCCCCGTCACTGACAGTCACAACCTCATCAATCAGAGAGACATCGAGAACCGGCGGCACAAAACCATCACCAATCCCCTGAATCTGGTGCAAGCCGGGCTCTTGACCCAGCAGGGCCGCTGAATTTTCCGGTTCGACAGCAACCACCATAGCTTTGGGATTCTGCTCTTTCAAAAAACGGCCAACGCCACCCAGAGTCCCACCGCTGCCGACACCGGCAACAAAAACATCGACGTTACCTTCAAGTTGCTTCCAGAGCTCGGCTCCAGTTGTCCGATAGTGGATTTCCGGGTTATCAGGATTCTCAAACTGACCGAGAATATGTGAATTCTTGATACCAGCGGCCAGCTCCTTAACTTTTGCAACTGATCCCATCAGGCTCTCTTTAGCTGGCGTCAAAACCAATTCCGCTCCCAGCGCCTTGATAATTTTCTTACGCTCTTCGCTCATATCCTCAGGCATCACAATAATCACCCGATAACCGCGATGGACGCCGACAAAAGCGACGGCAATCCCGGTATTGCCCGAGGTCGCCTCAATAATAGTTGAACCGGGCTTCAATAAACCCCGTTTCTCGGCCTGGGAAATCATATATTTGGCAACCCGATCTTTAACGCTGCCGCCGGGATTAAGATATTCTGCTTTGGCAAAAATCGGGATCGAAGAAATTTTAGCCAGACGCAACACCGGTGTATTACCGATCACACTCAAGATATCAAAATATTCCATAAAAGTTTCCGAGAAAAAGGTTAACATTGCCCTGCCGATTTTCAAAAGCGCAACTCAATACTACATTTCCATCACTAAATAAAGCTCTTTAAATTTCAGATATAATACATCTCCCCAAGTTCCACAACAGCTTATTCATAAATATACATATTATCTAATGTCGAGCCATTACTGAAGTGAAATTGAGCAA
>DAOWIX010000179.1 GCA_030640695.1 Deltaproteobacteria bacterium
GGTATGGAAGAAGAGGTTGGTGGAATGTGGGATTTTGCCATCGATCCTTATGAGCATGCTGCCAAAATGATTGCTCACATTGACAAAAAACGCGAAGCCTTAGGCATCAATGTCAAGCAAGAGCGTAAACTCTTCGACATGGCTGATCGTCGTGAACTCTAGGATGATCTCTTAATTAAGAGTAGTTCAAAAAAAGAGTAGTTCAGATTAAAAACCCCGGTTCATTAAGAACCGGGGTTTTTTTATGCTTGACAATCTGGGGCGGAGTTTCTAGAAGACCTAACCCGGATCGTAAGTATGGACGATCTGGAAGCCATAAAGCATGTTAACACATATTCGGGTTTCAATTTTTTGAGAAAGGAATAGTATGCGTTTTTCCAGGATGTACCTGCCGACCCTTAAAGAGGAACCGGCAGAAGCCGAGGTTATCAGTCATCGCTTAATGCTTCGGGCCGGGATGGTTCGTCGGCTGGCGGCCGGGATCTACTCTTATCTGCCGTTGGGATTATTGGCCTTGCGTAATGTTGAAGATATCATCCGGCAGGAGATGAATCGGGCCGGGGCCCAGGAACTTCTGTTACCGGCCGTGCAACCGGCTGAACTCTGGCAGGAGAGCGGGCGTTGGGACTTTTATGGCAAAGAGCTTTTAAGAATAAAGGATCGTAATCAGCGAGATTTCTGTTTTGGTCCAACCCATGAAGAGGTGATTACCGATCTGGTTCGCCATGAGGTTCGCTCCTATCGTCAACTCCCCCTCAATCTCTATCAGGTCCAGACCAAATTCAGGGATGAAATCAGACCCCGTTTCGGGCTTATGCGGGGCCGTGAATTTATCATGAAGGACGCCTACAGTTTTGATGTTGATGATGCTGCAGCCGGTTTAAGTTATCAAGGTATGCGCGACGCCTATTCCCGAATCTTTTCCCGTTGCGGGCTCAATTTTCGCGCTGTAGAGGCCGATTCAGGAGCGATCGGCGGTAGTTTTTCACATGAGTTTGTGGTGCTTGCCGACTCCGGTGAGGATGCGGTTGCCAGTTGCCAAGCTTGTGATTATGCGGCTAACGTTGAAAAAGCCGAGAGTCAGTTTGTTGCAGTTGAGATCGCCCCTCCTGATTCGGCTGTTGCGGCACCACTTGAGGTGGCTACCCCCGATTGTGAGTCGATTGAGGCGGTTGCCGCCTTCTTTGAGGTTACTCCTGATGCAACCATAAAGAGCATGATTTTTGAGAGTAATCTCGGTTTCTGTATGGTCGTTGTACCGGGTGATCGCGAGGTTAATGAAATTAAGGTGAAAGCAGCTCTCGGGGCAGAGTGGCTTGAGATCCCGGCGTCGTCTCGGGTTGTTGAAAAGTTAGGGCTGCCGGTCGGTTATCTGGGGCCCGTTAATGTCACTATTCCTCTACTCGTCGATCGTCAGGTGTCCCAACTTGGTGCGGTTATCTGCGGAGCCAATCGGGCTGGTTTTCATCTCCAGGGAGTTTATTGGGGACGTGATTTCAGCAGTCAACAAATTGCCGACTTAGTTCTGGTCAGAGCTGGCGATCCTTGTCCGGGTTGTGGCGCTTTGCTGCAGATTGATCGCGGCATAGAGGTTGGTCATATTTTTAAGCTGGGAACCAAATACAGCGAAAAACTCAAAGCCACATTTCTTGATCAGGAGGGCCGGGAACGCCCCCTTGTGATGGGGTGTTACGGTATTGGGGTTGGTCGCACCGTGGCTGCCGCCATTGAGCAGAATTATGATGATAACGGTATCTGTTTCCCTTATGCCATAGCTCCTTTCAAGGTCGCCCTCTTAAATCTTGATCTCAAGTCGGAGGAGGTTACGGCCTATTGTGAAAGCCTTTATCAAGAGCTTCAGAATCGTGGGATATCGGTTATTTATGATGATCGTAATGAACGTCCAGGAGTGAAATTTAAAGATGCCGACCTGATCGGTGTTCCTCTGCGCTTGACCTTGGGGCGTAAAGGTTTCAAAAAGGGAATTCTTGAAGCCCGGCGTCGGGATGGCTCCATGAATGAAGAGTTACCTCTTGATGATCGGGCTCCTTTATGGCGTATCCTTGAAGCGTTGGCGGCAGATGATTCGCGTATCCCATCTCAATAAGAGTTACAACCACCCTGATATGATCTTGAAAGATCTCTCTTTTGAGGTTAAAAGGGGTGAATTTGTCTATCTTTCGGGTCCCAGCGGGGCCGGAAAAACTACCTTGTTCCGCCTGCTCTTTGCCGACATTAAACCCAATAGCGGGCAAATTGTGATTGACGGTCTCGATCTGATGCGGGCTCGACCATCACGTATAGCGAGCTTGCGTCGACGCATGGGGATAGTTTTTCAGGACTACAAACTTATTCCTAATTGTACCGTTTTTGATAATGTCGCGTTGGCCTTGGAGATTGCCGGCACACCCCGGAAACTGATTCAAAAAACTGTCTGGCAAGTGCTTAAGGTGGTGGGGGTTGAACGCCAACTCGATCGTCTGCCGGTTCAATTATCCGGGGGTGAGCAGCAGCGTGTCGCGATTGCCAGGGCCCTGGTCAATGACCCCCAGATTATCTTGGCGGATGAGCCGACCGGCAATCTTGATTACGAGATCGCTAACGAAATCATGCATATTTTCAACTATATAAATTCTCAAGGCGCAACCGTCGTCATGGTCACCCATAATCGGGCTCTGTTACAGCGTTTTAAGCGCAACGTGTGCTATCTTGATCAGGGTGCCCTGCAAGCCTATGTCTGGCCCGATTGAGGCCGTCAAAACAAGCACATCTGCGTCGTTGGCCGCGCGGATTTCATGCTCAACGTAGGCTGACTACGCCTGCGCTGAAATCCGCTTGCCGCCTAGCTCTGTACCTGTTTTGACAGCCTCAGTACTCGGTAAATTGCATGTCATTTTTTAACTGGACACCACTGGTTTCAACTGTAGCTGGTTAGATTTTATTTTCTTATGGCCAAAATCCAAGACCATATTTTTCCGCTGTTTAAGCTGACCGGTAATAATATTCGGCGACATCCGGTTATTAATCTGATCTCGATATCTATAATTACGATATCCATGCTCCTTTTGACGCTCTATTTTTTGGGCTATAGCAATGCTGCTCGGATTGTCTCATCTTGGCGCGCCGATTTGCGGATTGTTGTCTATCTGGATGACAATATCGATGCTGAGAGGATGTCGGCGCTGAAAAATTATTGTCGTGAACTTGATGAAGTTTTGCGTTTTGATTATGTTTCCAAGGATCAGGCTCTGAAAAATTTCAAAGTCACTCTAGGCGAAGATGCCAGTTTTCTTACAGATTTGCCTGAAAACCCTCTACCCGCATCCTTAGAACTTTTTCTCGACTCTGCAGTTGCCGACGTTGATGATGTTGAGCTTCTTGCCCGGCAATTGCAAAGGCAGGTTGGGGTTGATGAAGTTGCCTACGGTAGCAGTTGGCTGCGGCAGCTTTTTTCACTTCTTAAAACGGTCAAATATTTTGGGGTTCTTTTCGCCGCCTTTCTCTCGGCCGTGACCATCTTTATTGTTGCCAGTACGATTCGACTTTCACTTTTTGCTCGTCGTGAAACTATTAGAGTGCTGCACCTGGTTGGGGCAACGCGTAGTTTTATCGCTTTACCATATCTTTTTGAGGGTGTTTTCCAGGGCGCTGTTGCTTCATTTTTGGCTTTGGGACTTGCCTATGCCGGATTCCGATACTTTAAGGACTGGCTTCAGCTGCAGGCCCCTCAGTGGCCGATTGCCCTACAGCTTAAGTTTTTTACGGCGCTGCCTCTACTCCTCTTTCTCCTCTTAGGAACCCTTCTCGGGATTGCTGGCTTCCTCCTCTCCTCTCGCTGGATTCGTCAGGATTAGGGTCGGTAAGAAAATTAGTGGTGCAAGATTACGCCGGATTTTTGTTCATTTACAAGGTGCGAAAATAGGCGCATAGTAACGCTATGTAACTATTTTCGCAACGCCGGAAATGAACAAAAAGACAAGCAGGGTTGTGACACTATTTTTTGTACAGGTCCTTAGTATCAAAATGAAAAAGTTTTGTATAATTTTGCTGCTGATTATCTCCGGGTTGCTGGTGGGTGAGCAACATCTGGGTTGTAGTTGGGCGCAAGAGAGCGGGGGTGATATGGCGGTTCGTGATCTGCGAACCCTTAATGAACAAATCACCAAGGAGCGCAAGCAGGAAGAGAGAGCTCGTTTACACCAAGGTTCCGTGCTTCAGGATATCGATGCCCTCAACCGGTGGCGTGCCGCTCTTCGAGGCGAGCTTAAAGCTTTGGCAGAAGATGTGAAAAGTGTCGGTTTGCAGGTGGTGGAACAGGAGGCCGAAGCCGTTCGCCTTGAAGAGTCTTTAAAAGAGCTTTTGCAAAAGTTTTGTCAGCGTCTCAAAATTCGTTATTGCCAACCGCCGGGCAAATGGCTCGATTTTCTAGATGGCGATGCTGATTTGACCGAAAAACTTAACGCTCTGGTCTACGGGCGGCGAATACTGGCCGCCGATAGGTCTTTGCAGAATTCTTGCACAGCGATGCTTGGAGAAGTTCGAAACCGTCGCCAGGAACTCAATGACCGCCGCCTCTTTTTGGTTCAGCTTGAACAGCAACAGGCTGACAAGGTGGCGGAATTGGAAGAAAACATTGCCAAAAAAAATGAGTTGTTGTATAAAATCCAGCATCAGGTTAAGGCCCATGAAGAGCTTGTAGCCGAGCTCGAAAAAGTTGCTGGGAAATTGAAAAAAATGACCGAAGCGGTCTCCCTCCCAACCCTCACTATCTCCCCGTGGGTTCGATGAAAATAAAATTCCATCTGGCCGTAAAGCCTCATGCAATTGCCCAAGTACTCTTGGGTATTCGCTGCTGGGAATATGAAACATTGAGGCATTGGCAAATACGGCATCAAACGAGTCTTTTTCAA
>DAOWIX010000117.1 GCA_030640695.1 Deltaproteobacteria bacterium
AAAGCAACTAAAATACAAAGGGTTATAACAGTGGGTACGGTCACCCGAACCAGGGGATCAAGAACCACCTTGTAAATCGCCTTAAGGCTGCGTAAATGAACTACATGCCAACCGGGAAAGCCGTCAATCTCCAACCGATTAACAAAATACCGTTTACCCGCTTCATCAACCGCATAATGTTCACCTTCACGCTTCAAACCAGTCCAGGACCAGGGCCCCCGCCCAAACTGTCGGGATTCAACCAGACCTCGCTGCTCACGTTCGGATCGCTGCCAGAGAAGCTGAAACAGCCAAGCCTTACGATTAGCTATAAAAATCAGGCCGTGGGGATCGGTAACAACGACGATCTCATCCCGGCTCTGACCCAGTTTTTTCTCGATCTGCTCAAGTGACGCCTTGATAACGACAACCCCCAGAGGTCTATCTTCGGCCTCCGCAAAAACCGGATAACTACAATAGACCCCACGCTTACCGGAAGTCGTGCCAAGCGCCAGATAGGTGGTTGGGGAACCATCCACCGCTCCTTGAAAATAGGGCCGGAAAGCAAAGTTTTTGCCGACAAAACTGTCATCATCATTACGGTTGCTGGAAGCGATCGTGACTCCATTATAGTTCATCAAGTAGCAGACATCAGCCCTGAGAGCATTTTTGAAATGATCCAGCAAAACATTAACCTGAGCCACCGAATCGGACTCCCCGACAACCAATAAATCAGCCAAAGGTTGCATTCCAACCAGCGTCCGAACCGGTTTGACGTTTTCTGAAAGAAAAGTCGAAAGGTTTTTTTGAATAATCTCAACCCGGGTAACGGCTTGGTGCTCAGCCTCCTTAAAAGCCGCAGCTTTCAAGGAGGTGTAATAGAGATAACCTCCAGTTGCCGCCGACAAGAAAGCGAGCAGTGACAAAACGAAAAAGATTAGACGTAGTTTCATAAAGAGATCTTCATTCTAAAGGCGTAAGGTTGTGGCCCAAAGATTAGCAGCAGCAACCATGTCGATTGATTTTTTCATCTAAATAGGCTAAGAGCTTGTCCCAAAATTGAGTAGCATGGACGATCTTGACTGTCAACCACAACCCGGAATCAGGCAACCCAACCTTTTAAGAAAGCAAAACTCATGAACAAAGTTCCTCTCTTAGGTTTTATCGGCAACAGCAACAGCGGCAAAACGACCTTGTTGACTGCTCTGATTGCCACCCTGACGGCCACAGGCCTTAAAATTGGCGCCGTCAAACATCATCACCGTTCATTTACGATTGATCATGAGGGCAAGGACAGTCAGCGTTTCACGGTAGCCGGAGCCCGAAAAACGATTATCACCGGACCTGAACAGACAGCCCTGATCGAACAAACCCATAAACAACTATCACTTGACGAGTTGACTACGACCTACCTCCAAGATCTTGACCTGATTCTGGTGGAGGGCTTCAAGCAGATCCAAATACCAAAAATCGAAGTCCAGCGGCAAGCTCTTGATCTTCCACTTCTTAGTCGCGGAAATTATCATGACCCCAATCTGATTGCGGTTATCAGCGATCAAGTACAAACCCTTGATGTCCCCCTCTTTGCCCCGCATGAGATTTCCGCTATCAACACTTTTATCTGCGACTACTTTGCCCTTCGCACGACAACACCTCCCACAATCTTTTAACCATGATCCGAGAAGCATCACTCAAATTTCCTTTAAGCGGCGCGGTACTGGCCGGAGGCCGGGCCCAGCGCTTTGGCGGTCAAGACAAAACTCAACTCAGATTAGGCCGGGAAAACCTGCTCAACCGAACCCTTGGAATTCTCAACTCTTTTTGCGCAGAGACCTTGATCAGCAGCAACACCCTACCCCAACAACCCGAAGGTCGCATCGTCCCTGACCAAAAAAATAACCAGGGACCCTTAGGAGCGATCTACAGCTGTCTGCTGGCAGCCAGTAACCCCTACCTGATGATCGTCGCCGGTGACATGCCTTTCATTAAACCTCCCGCACTCATTAAACTATGGCACGAAAGAGAAGAGTTCGATGTCATTATTCCAAGATCACCGGACGGCATGCAACCCTTGGCGGCCATCTATAAACAGAGTTGTATTCCCAACATCGCCACACAGTTAAAAGAGAATAATTTTAAAATCAGAGGCTTCTTCGATGATGTCCGGGTCAAGGTCATAACCTGCTCAGATTTCCCTGATATTTACCCGGACAATACCTTCCTCAACATCAATTCCCCCGCCGACCTCAGAAGAGCCCGTTCCCTCTACCAGAAAAACGTGAATGTTCGGCATTGAGTCGGCTCTGCTCTCTTTTCTCCGCTCTTTGGTCTCCAGCTTGGTTATTTCAAGGGGTTACGAAAAGAGAACAAAGGCTTATGCTACAACATTTAAATAAGGCCAAATACTTACAGAAAAACAAATTAAAAGTTTGAATTTTCAACCATTATCTGCTATGAGTCGCCCCGCTGGGAGAGTCGACAGTGGGCAGTCGGCAGAGAACCGTAAAAACCACCTGCACTGACCCAAAAATTCACCATACTTTTGACCACTCGGTGCCAAACCCTATCAACCTGCTACATTACTCTCCCGCAATAACTATAGTGCCCCGACAAAACCGGGATAATACTTTTTCTATTTAAACAATAAGGACAAACAAACACGTGCAACAAGTCTTCAGCGACACCCGATTTACCCAGCTTGACATTCCGACAGAAGTTCTTGAAGGAATCGCCACCGCCGGATATGAGTTCTGTACCCCGGTTCAGGAAGAGGTTCTACCTCAAACCTTGAAAGGTGACAATATTGCCGCCCAATCACAAACCGGCACCGGCAAAACTGCGACCTTTCTGATCACCCTGCTGACACGACTGATCCGGGCCCAGACAAACGGTAATAAAAACCGCTCCAACGAAAGTACCTCAAGGCCCCGAGCCTTGATCTTGGCACCAACCCGTGAGTTAGCAGTCCAGATCGGGCAGGAGGCTGAAACCCTAAGCGAGTCTTCAGGTCTCCGTTTTCAAGCTATTTACGGCGGGGTTGACTATGAAAAACAGCGCTTGGCTTTGCAATACGAACAAGTTGATGTCGTGGTCGCGACGCCTGGCCGCTTGATCGACTACATGAAGCAGAAGGTCATCTTCTTAGACGACATTGAAGTGCTGGTCATTGACGAAGCTGACCGGATGTTTGATATGGGTTTCATCCCTGACGTTCGTTGGCTACTTAAACGCTGCCCCTCGACCGAAAAACGCCAGTCCCTGCTCTTTTCCGCGACCCTCTCTGAGAAAGTCATGGAACTCGCTTATGAACACCTTAATATCAGTGAAGCAACCAACATCAACCCGGGTCAGGTTACGGTCGATAAAATTGAGCAAAGCCTCTACCATGTCGGTAAACATGAAAAAATGGCTCTGCTTTTTGGCCTGTTAAAGCAGGAGAAACCTGAACGCAGCTTGATTTTTACCAACACCAAAAGAATGGCTGAAATCCTTGAGGATTACCTCAAAGCCAACGGTTTTGGAGCGGCCTGCTTGACCGGAGACGTCCCGCAAAAGAAACGCCAGGCCACCCTGGAACGTTTTAAGGACAAAAAACTGAACATCCTGATCGCTACAGATGTCGCCTCCCGGGGCCTGCATATTGAAGCGGTCTCCCATGTCTTCAACTATGACCTCCCCCAGGACGCCGAAGACTATGTCCATCGTATCGGGCGTACGGCTCGCATCGGGGCCACCGGCATCGCCATAGCCTTGGCTGGCGAAGAAGATGCCTTCTACCTCGAAGCGATCGAAAAACTGGCCGGGAAAATCCCGGTCATCTGGGCTGAAGATGAAGATTTTGCACGTGACTTCAAACGCCCTAGCAAACGCGCCAGCAGCTCCCCAAGCACCCGCGCGCGCGCACCTGAACGCGGAAGACCTAGCGCTGCCAGAGGACGGGGCGGCAGTTCAAGTTCACCCAGTAGAAAACCGTCCCGGACGACCGATCCCAAAAATGAAACAAAGAGCGGGACAAAGAACCGTCGTCCCAATTCAGAGACACGTCCGGAACGGGAGAGCGCCCATCCGACCCGGCGCCGCAGCAGCGCCACCGGCAGTAGCAAAAGCGAAGGATCAAAGTCATCGGAAAACCGTTCTAACCGGCGGCCGCCACGCAAGCAGGCCAACACTGATAACACCAGCAACCCACAGAGCTCTAAGAGTACAGAGCCGAAGCAGACCCCGGTAAAAAAAGCGCCTCCAGTTGCTCAAAAAGTCAACCGACCCACTCCCAAACCTCCTGTAAAAACAAATGCTCCGAAAAAACAACCGGAAAAGAAGAAAGGCCTTCTGGGGAAAATCGTCGGTCTTTTTTCAGGACAACAAAAATAGGCAGGGCAACAAAAAATAAACTTATGAGTTCCAGCAAAAAACCCATCTACCGCGTCCACTTTAAGACCGAAGATCGCAGTTACTCACTATTGGCCCACTCGGTAAAAGAGTCTGAGTTCTTTGGTTTTATTGAGGTCTCTGAAATCATCTTTGAAGATATCAATCGCCTGATCATTTCACCGGAAGACGAGTCCCTGCGCAAGGAATTTGCCAAAACTGAGAGCATCTCGATCCCGCACCAATACCTGCGTCGCATCGACCGCCTCTCCGACAGTGAAGATATCGGGGTCTCATATCTTAAAATAGCTGAAAGTAAAAAGAAAGGCGAGTAGGCTATTGAGACAGTTCGATGACAAAACCTGATTATTTACAAATAATTTAGAGGAGAAAAGATCATGCATGAACATCACGATCACGGCCCATGTGAAAGTCATGACCAGTGCCAAGGCTGCGGTAACCATCAGGAAAAGATGAGTTTTGATGAGAAACTAGGAATGCTATTAAATCACTGGATTGACCATAACGACAGCCACCAGACCGATTACAAAAAATGGGCTGCCCAAGCCAAAGAGGAAGGCCATAACGATGTTGTCGCTAAGATTCTCGAAGCGATGCAGCTTTTCCAGGAAGGCAACCAACGCCTGCGCCAGGCTCAACAGATCATGACCATGGACTGAAGTATGAGTTGTCAGGTATACCAAGAGCTTGAAGAACGAGGACTGATTTATCAGAGTACCAACGCTGGGGGGGTGCAAAAGCTTCTGCAAGAGGCTCCGCAGACCTTCTATATCGGATTTGACCCGACAGCTGACAGTCTTCATGTCGGCTCTCTAATTCCGATTATCGTCATGATGCATCTTCAGAAAGCCGGCCATCGCCCGATCGCCATCTTAGGCGGCGGCACGGCCATGGTCGGTGATCCCAGCGGCAAAACTGAACTTAGACAGATGCTGACGCCGGAGAAGATTGTCGAAAATGGCCAAGGGATCGCGGCCCAACTCGCCCGCTTTCTCGATTTCAACGATAATCGCTGTCAATTAATCAATAATGCAGACTGGCTCTCGTCGCTTAAATATGTCGATTTCTTAAGGGATATCGGGCGCCATTTCAGCGTCAACCGAATGATCACGGCGGAGTCCTACAAACAGCGCCTTGAGACCGGACTCTCATTCATTGAATTTAACTACATGATTCTTCAAGCCTACGATTTTCACGTCTTGTGCAAGGATCAAGGATGTCGAATCCAGATGGGGGGCCAGGATCAGTGGGGCAACATCGTTGCTGGCATAGATCTTATCCGTAGAACCCAAGCGACTGAGGCCTACGGGGTCACGTTCCCTCTACTGACCACCAGCAACGGCGAAAAATTCGGGAAAACCGCTGCCGGTGCCGTATGGCTCTCAACTGAACGAACTTCAGTTCTAGATTTTTATCAGTTCTGGCGCAATTGCGAAGACTCTGAAATCAAGCGCCTTTTAAGTTTCTTCACATTCCTGCCAATGGACGAGATCAAACACTTAAGCGCTCTCACTGATCAGGGCATCAACCGCGCCAAAGAGATTCTCGCTTATGAGGTTACAGCCTTAGTCCATGGCCACAAAGCCGCAGCCACAGCCTACCAGACTGCGGTCACTCGTTTCGGCAGCGCCGACCCCGAGCTTAAGATTGAAACCTCCTCCGCCATTCGTGACCTAATACCAAAGAAAGAGGAAGAAGATCTTCCCACCCTGATACTTGACATTGAAAAACTTAATGCTGGCATCAGCTTGGTCGACCTCTTTATCGAGACCGGCCTCACCAAATCAAAAGGGCAAACTCGGCGCCTTATTGAGCAAGGGGGTGCCTACTTGGACGAAGAGCGTATCAACAAAGATCGTCCACTCAATCAAGCTGATTTCGAAAAGAACAAGATTCTGATACGAGCTGGCAAAAAGAGATTCCATCAAGTCTTATTGAAAAACTAAAAACCAATCTCGGCAGAACAGAAACCACAAAAAAGCTTAAACAAAAAAAGAGCATCTACCCTCAACAGGTTGATGCTCTTTTTATTGTGATTACTGCAGAAAAACCATGAATGATTATAAAATAATCATTCAAATAGATGACTTTTCGAGCTAGCCAGCCACAGTTGCAACTGGAGCCTGAGCTTTCTGCATAAAGGCGGTAATCCGAGAAATCTTACGGGATGCGGTTCTCTTATGGAGAACCCCTTTAGTTGCGGCCTGACCTATCTGAGAAACTGTTTTCCGATGTATTTCGACCATATCAGGGCCTTCGGTTTTCTCTTCAACCGCACTATAAAATGACTTCAGTACCGTTTTTAATTGTGAATTAACTTGACGGTTACGTAAGCGGCGTTTTTCACTCTGTTTGATTCTCTTAAGGGCTGATTTATGATTAGCCAAA
>DAOWIX010000131.1 GCA_030640695.1 Deltaproteobacteria bacterium
GAAATTGAGCACAGGAGTTAACCAGAACAAAGCCCCACCATAAAGGCAGGGCTTAAAAATTCTTAAGAGCATTAAAAACCTAGTGTTACGTCAAGGATGAAAGAGCTCACATTGCTCTTACCTGCTCCATAAAGTGATCAACTTCACCTCGCAAAGTCTCTCCACCAACCATCAAGTTATCAACTTTCTGCAAGACCTGCTGGAGGGCGGCATCGGTCTCATCAATCGCTGTCGCGACACCAGCCAAATTTTCCGACACCTCCTCAGTGTTAGTCGTCGCCTGATGAGTGCTCTCGGTAATTGCTGCCGTCGTCCCTTTCTGCTCCTCGACAGCACTTAAAACCAAAGCCATAGTATCGTTGATCGTAGCAATAATTTTGCCAATCTCTTCTATGGCATGAACTGATTCCACCGTAAAGTTCTGGATATCGGCAACTCTCTCGGTAATCTCCTTAGTGGAGCTGGTGGTTTTTCCGGCCAGACCTTTAACCTCGTTCGCAACCACAGCAAACCCCTTACCCGCCTCCCCAGCCCGGGCCGCTTCAATTGTTGCATTAAGGGCCAAAAGGTTCGTTTGTCCGGCAATTCCGGCAATCAGGTCAACCACCTTATCGATCTCACCCGCAGCCGTAGTCAACTTATGCCCTAAAGAACTGGCTTCAGAAGCCTTCCCGGCAGCAGCTTGTGAGATCTCAGAAGATTTTCCGATCTTCTCCTGGATCTCCCCAATAGATGCAATCAACCCCTCAATCGCAATTGAAGCCTGACCGACATTAGCCACCGTTTTAGAAGATGTGGCAACAGCTGATGCTGACTGAACATTGGTTTGATCAGTAACCTCCTTCATATGATTAACGGAGTTCTGCATCTCCTGCATATCCGTTGTGAAAGAGGAGAAAAAGGTCATTACCGAATCCTCGAAATGGTTGGCCATTTCACTCAAAGCGGTTTCGAGACGCTGACGTTCAACAGCGTTCTCCTTAAATATTTCAACCGCCTCCGCCATACGACCAATTTCATCGCGACGATCCTGGGCCGGGACCTCGGCTTCAAGTTCATTGTCGGCAATTTTTTTCATAGTCTTAGTCATTTCAACCAAAGGCTTGGTCAGGGAACCAGTCAACATGAAAATAACAATACTGGTCAAAAGCAGGAGTATGAAACCGCCACCAAAAAGCATGGCCCGTTGATTGCCGATGATATTTTTCAGGGGCTCAATATCATAGATCAGTTCGAGAACCCCGCCAAGCTCATTTTTTTGCCACCCGGGATGACAACGCAGACAATCAGCAACCGCAATTTGAGGGGTAAAAATATGAATATTCTTCTCCTTGGTCTGAGTAATGGAGTGATGGTTTTGTGAGATATCTTTCCAGACCTCCTGATCAATATTGTCCCCCCTGCCCACCTGTCCGGTTGCAGACATATCCACGGTACCATCTCGACTGTAAAGAATAACTTCCCTGACACCCTCAATTTCCGTCTGTCGGGTAAGTAATTTCTGAAAGTTCTTCATCTGACCACGTTCGAGTGAACTTTGCACTCCTTCATTGAATGAGCGCGAAAGCAGTTGAACCGACCGATAGTAGGAATCACTCAATTTTTTACTGATATACTGGTTATAGAAAATCAATCCAAGGCTCAAAAAGAGACAGAGAGTCAAAACCACACTCACCACCATTTTAGATTTAATGGAAGTTTGCGCACTTTTTGTCTGAGACATAAGATACTCCTGAAAAATATTTGTTACCGAGTTTGCCTGTACCATCAATGGTCTTACAGCTGTCTTGAAAGATTAGAACTCTTTCAAGACAGCTGTAATTAATTTCAACCCCAAGGAAGGACTAACCGGAATGGCTATGGCGATAGAAAGGAAAATCTCTCTTCTTGGCAAAAATCGGAGCTGTACAGCCAATGCAGGGGGCATTAGCATCAACACACCAGGTTTGCCCACCATTCCACCATCTCGTAGGGCAATCAGCCAAAGTATCCGGGCCAAGACAACCAACTTTAAAAAGACAGCCCTCATCACCTAAGTTTTTGGCCATAAGTTCCTCTTGAAAACTATGGTAACGGGGACAATTATCATGAACTTTTTTGCCGAAAAAAAGTTCCGGCGAACCGTATTTATTTAATTTTGGAATCCCGGCCTTGACTATGTGAGTGATCGTATGCCAGATCCAGTCAGGATGGACAGGACATCCGGGAACAGTGATCATTAATGGTTTGAGGTTCCGTTTACGATAAAACTCCGGCAAACTAACGGCACCGGTCAGATTCCCCTCGGCCGCCGGAATCCCACCAAAGGTGGCACAAGTCCCGATCGCCACGACTCCGGCCATAGTCGCAGCAGCGTCTTCAATATATCGGGCAAAGGTTTTATCTCCCAACATACAAGCTTCCGGCATGGCCTCTGGAATGGCCCCCTCGACCACCAGGAAATATTCACCGGCGTTACCGGAAACAAAGGAATCAATTACCTCCAGAGCCAAACTGCCGGAAGCCGCCGAAAGGTCGGCATGAAAAAGAAGCTGACTGTAATCGGTTATCATGGAGAGAGGAGAAGGGTTTTCTGATTGCAGTAGAGAGATCGAACAGCCGGTACAGGAGAGACCTTGCAGATAGATCAAGCGAGGAATCTTTTTGGGGTCCAAACTTTTCAAGGCTGCAGCAACCGGGCCTGAAAACCCTCCCAGACCGAAGCCCACACTTAAGGATGCTGCCATCTTCAGAAACTGCCGTCGTTTTATCTGCATTACATTGCCTCCTGAAATAAGTCGAAGCTGAATTTAATCAATGTACGGCGCAAGCTATACAAGGATCAAAAGAGTGGACAATACGAACCGATTCAATCTGCTCTTTCGGATTCTCAACCCTGGTACCGAGCAGAGCCGTCTCCATCGCCCCGGGCTGATCGTTGTCGTCCCGAGGTGAGCTGTTCCAGGTGGTCGGCACCACACACTCATATTTTTCTATTTTATGATCTTTTAGGCGGATGTAATGCAGTAAGGCTCCTCTTGAAGCTTCAGTCGCGCCAAAACCTTCGCCAGTTGCCGGCACTTCAAACTTCGCCATACTGGGAGAACCTAAATCGAGGCGTTCACTCTCCTGCAGAAGAAATTCACCAATGACCAAGCCGCATAAAGCCCGGCTTAAATGACGACCAAGAACTGAATTGAGCTGCATTGGTTGAATACCAACCTGACCGGCATAGAGGTTGACCAACTCACGCAACCTCTGATTGTTGTTAGCAGAGTAGTCAACCAACACCCTTGCCGCCGGACCAACCTCAACCATCCGGCCGCCATAGCGAGGAGCTTTGATCCAGCTATAGGCTCCATCTTTATGGGGCTCAGGGATAAGTTTTCCGTCACGGACTTTCAATCCCGAGGGCGATGAGTAGCGGGAATATTTAACATCCTCCATGATCTTTTCAAAATTGACGGGCTCAACTCGACCGCCCTTCAGCACTCCAGCGGCCATAAGACGCGGACTCTGGCGATCCGGCCCTAAAGGCAAGAGACCATACGAAAGAAAATCCCCCTGACTGCGACCAATATTCCAATATTCAGGAAAGTTCTCAGCCACGGCCAGAATATCAGGTATATATTTCAACTTGTAAAAATCGATCGTCTCCTTGATCAACGATTGATAACTCATAATCAGATCAATCGTTACTTTCTGTGTGCAACCTCCTGGGAAAATGCCGGTTGCATGAGGAAACTTCCCCCCAAAGATGGCTGAAGCACGATTGGCTTTTTTCTGAATCTCCATGGCATCGAGATAGTTTTTTAAAGCCTGGAGATTGATCTGTGGGTCATCGATATAGCGACCGCTCAAGCGCGGCAGAAAAGGGGCCGCAGGAAAGGCCTTGCCTGATGCAAGCTCACTCTTAACCCAGTCTCTCAAATGCACCATACTCGGATCGTTACCTTTATAGGCGGCAATTGCAGTGACATCGACAAAATCGAGGGCACAGAGTTGATAAAAGTGGAGCAGGTAATCGTAGAGATGGTTGGCCCCCTGAATCAGGTTATGAAGAATCCTACCATTGGACGTAGGTTCCAAATTATAGGCCATCTCCTGAGCATACGATGAAGCTATAGCGTGAGCATATGGACAGACGCCACAAATCCTCTGGGTGATCTGTTGGGCATCGAGAGGATCTCGCCCTTTCAGAAAAGCTTCAAAACCACGAAACATCTCCCCTTCACAGCGCGCATCAGTGACCAGATTGTTTTCGATAGTGGTTTCGACATTCAAGTGTCCTTCAATCCTGGTAACGGGCCCAATTTTCACTTTCATTTTTCACCGCCGAATAGATAAATCCAATATATTCAAATAAATATATCCCCTACTGAAAAGCTTGTGAAATTTTTATACATGAGTATTAATGCCATGTCAATAATTCATTGAACAAAAAAATATTATGGTTGACATTTAAAACTCTGCCTATTATTTCATAGCGATATTATTTTGTCCGAAAATGTCACAAAATACCCTTCATCAACTTTCAAGCAAACCTTAAACAGACATTTATTACCATTTTTTTTATCGTCCTGCCGGAAAAAGCAACCAGCAAGGATGGTGAGGAGAAACAATGAGAGAACATCTATTAGATAGATTTTCAGTCGCCTACCGGGTTATTTTTGTCGTCCTAACTGCACTTACGGTTTCGTTGCTTATCTGCATTTTCCTACTGAACAACTATGTTGAACGACAGATGAGCCTGATCTACATTGATTCTGTTCAGACCCTATTTACCTCTCTGGAAGACGGTGTCAAAGGATCACTGGAACGGGGACAGATGCGAAACTTCCAAAAGCTCCTGCTCCACCAGAAAGAGATCGAAGGAGTTATTGAAGTTACCCTCTTCGACCGCAATGGCAATCTCAACCTCTCTTCAAACGGCAATGACGGTGAAAAAAAGTTACCACCAGAAATGATGGCGCAACTCAGTAGAGAGATGAGACCGGTATGGAAAAAAGAGAGAGGGCGCCTTCAGATATCGGCACCGCAAAAGGTTGTAGCCGATTGCATTCGCTGCCACCCCCAATGGCAGGAGGGAGAGATAGGCGGCGTCCTCTCCCTCACCTTTGACCTTGGTGCTCTTGACAAAACTGTTGCCCGCTTACAGCTTTTCATGTCCACTGGCGCTCTGTTGCTCTTGATTTTTATCAGCGCCATCATTTTTATCGTCATCCGCAGAATGGTCAGCTCGCCGATCAATACCATTATCGGACACCTGACCATCAGCGCTAAAAGCGTGGGTGAGGCGGCCCATCAATCCTCCTCAAGCAGCGAGTCGCTTTCAGAAAATGCTTCGCAACAGGCTTCATCTTTAGAAGAGACTTCCGCCTCTCTGGAAGAGTTGTCATCCATGACCAGTATGAACGCTGAAAATGCAGCCCATGCGGACAATTTGATGACTGAAACAAATCAGGTAATGACCGAGTCCAATGAAGTCATGGATAAGCTGCAGAATGCCATGATCAAGATTGAAGAGAGCAACAAGGAGACTTCAACAATCCTCAAGACCATTGACCAGATAGCCTTCCAAACTAATCTGCTGGCCTTAAACGCTGCGGTTGAAGCGGCCCGGGCCGGCGAAGCCGGGGCTGGCTTTGCCGTTGTTGCCGATGAGGTACGAAACCTGGCCCAACGCTCCGCCGAAGCGGCCAGGAGTGTTACCGGCATGCTGGATCAGAACAGTGAAAGGGTGGCCACTGGAGTGGAGTTTGTTACGCAAGCCGGTGAAGCCTTTGTCAATTCCGCCGATAAAACTGTGAAAGCGGCCCAACTTTTAAGTAACATCGCCACAGCCTCCAAAGAACAGGCGACCGGAATCGACCAGTTGACAAAAGCTATGCATGATCTGGACATGGTAACCCAACAGAATGCGGCAGGAGCTGACAACTCCTCAATTGTAGCCCATGACATGGAACAGCAGTTTGCTAATCTTTCAGAGGACATTGAAACCCTTATTAAATTAGTCAAAGGCAGGAACGCCGATCAAGATTAGCAAAGATCTCGGGATTGATGAACAACTCCAACAGAGGAAAACAAACTATGAAAAAAGACCTTAAACACCTCACTATGACCATCCTGATACTTTCTGCGCTGGCACTTCTCACGACTACTCCGGGCTTAGCTGAACAGCGCCTGCTCTATCCCCAGGAACAGGCCTTGAAAGGAATCACCAACAAACTTGGGCCTATTATAAAAGATTTCAAGATCTACAATGCTCTGCATGGAAAGGGAGAGTATTTAAGAGATCCAACCCCACAATTGTCTGAAATGCTGGATAAAGTCAACGCCCTGGAGAAAGAGTTTGAGGCCCAGAATTTTCCGGCAGAGATTAAAAAAATCAAGAGCATCAAAACCTGGTTTGCCTCCCTCAAAAAAAATACCCCGATTCTTGAAGAGGTCTATCTGGAGGGCTATAAGCTGCACCAGAATGAGCTCAAAAAGAGTGATCTCAGCAATTTCCCCGATTACGATCAAGATGTTGAGCGTCTCAAGAAGATGTATAGAGCCTACAAAAACCCCTCCTCAACTTTTCAAAATCCGGAAAAAGCCGGCCCCGTGGTTGCCGCCTTTCAGGATGAGTACGCTTTTTTTAAACACCTGCCGCAAAAATATGAGCTGCCGTTAAAAGCCAAGAAAGCCCGTAGCCTGGAAACCATGCTTGACACCAACGCCAAATACATGGATAAGTTCAAGGCCTACCAGGATGAATATCTCAAACAATTACCGGACAAGATCAGAGGCGAGCTCGGCCAGGCAACCTCTATGGCAGCAAAAGCTGAGGCCGAGAAAAAGCCACTGTTTTTCAAAGGTGGGGTAGCCCAGCACCTGGAGAAGGCCAACGCGCTCCTCGCTCTTTTTACTACTGCCATGGGAGAAGATGCACCTGAAGTTACCAGCATGAACGTGGAGTACGCCGCTAATAAGCAGAAGATTGATGCCGCCGAAAAAACCATGGCGGCAGAGCTCTTGGCCGGCATCGAAATGCCGGCCGACAACTACAACGGCGGCAACCGGGACGAGCTCAAAAACATGATTAAAAAAGAGTGGCAGAACCTCTACCCCACAGATGAGATTATTGCCATTCATCTGCCAAAAGCTGACTGGTCCAGAAGTGTCAATTGGAAATGGAATAACAGCGGCTGGTACAAGGTTGACACCTCGGTCCTGCCGGCCCGCGTCGTGGTTAAAACTGACGACCAGATCGCAACCATCTTTTGCGCCTTCATCAATAAAGATCATCTTGAAAATGACTCTTTAAATGTCGGCGCCCACACCAAAAAAGCGGGCTACGTAACCCAGAATATGCTGCTCAAAAACGTAACCAGATAACCCCACCAAGCTACTGGAGAAAAAAGAACATTTTTTCTCCAGTAGCAACAACAGCCTCTCAAAATAGCCGCCCAAAACGCTTCCATATTCACTTAAAACCCATCAAAGATGATCTCCCACGCGATTAGTCTCTTGACAATCTCTGAACGTTAATCTATATTAATATAATAATGATTAAAGGCTTTATCGTCTCGACGACTTTAATCTGGTATAAAAAACTATTCAAACGTACCAGAAGGCAGCCGATGCAAAAGATGATTATCGAAATTGACCTTGGCGAAAGATCGACTAAGGCCCGACAATTCAAGCGCGACCAAGGTGAGATGAGCCTGCGGGATTTTCTCGGAGTTTTTCCAAGCCACTTTCCCGAGGATGCTATTCCAGACAAAACAACCTTGGATCTCCCCTTGAAGGATCTTGTTTTTCAACCGATTACGGTTCCAAAAAAGAAAAGTGAAGTTCCTGGCAATTCCGGTTCAAGTAAATTACGCATGACCCTGGATGATCTCTGGCTGAGCGATCAAGACGAACCCCATGATTCTCAATGTGATAACGCTACTTGCTGCACCACTACTCCGAAACAACTCTCTGATAACGAAGCCGTGCGCTGCGCCTACCGTGAGGAGATGGATAATCTCTCCGACTATCTACGGCACGGGCTTTCCGTATTAGTAATCTGTGACAAGATGCTGACCGAGTATCTCTATGAACTGGTCTGCCATCAGGCCGGGAAAAAACCCGTCCTGGATGCGGCCCGACCGGAAGAGATGCGCAGCGGCCTCTCTGGAGAGCTCGACCGGGCTATGCAGGGCGGTTATAGCAACCTGCCGGTTTTACTGCGCAATCTTAAAACCGACGAGGTTCTGGTTTTACGCTCTCTTGATCTGGTCGATGAAGGCGCGACCATAGAGACCCTTTACGAACGCACCACTGACGGGGAAAAGCCGCAACTTCTAGGCTTTCTTGACCCCTCTCTGGAGGTCAAGAAAGTGCTTTCGGATCGTTTTGCGGTCCATATCCAGATCAATGGTCTGCCCCGCTATCCGACCTCTGAAAAGGTTCAGCCAAAAGAGTTCACTGTCAGTCGTCTGTTGACTCAACAGGAACGAAAACGCTTTGCCGACTTCGACCCGGAGTCCCTTTTTAAGAACGTTTCCGGACTTAACGCTCTCCAATTTCGCAACGCCATGCGTTATGTTGGTGCCAAGGTCGCTCCGCAAAGCCCCTCTAAAGATATCTATCGGGAGATTCGAGAGTTTAAAATCACTTCCGGTAGCGAGGTCGAAGTCCCGGACACAACTTTTGCCGATATCGGCGGCTACGACCACATTAAGCGCCAACTTAAACACGCCATCTCCCTGATCGCCGGCGACATCAAAAGCCTTGATGATGAACAACGCAGCAAACTGCTACCCCGGGGTTTTATCTTTCACGGCCCACCGGGCACTGGCAAGACCCTTTTTGCCAAAGCGGTTGCCAATGAACTCAACGCTACCATCCAGATGATCTCGGGCCCTGAAATTATGGATAAGTATGTCGGCCAAAGTGAAAACAATCTGCGCCAACTTTTTGCCACAGCCCGCCGCAACGCCCCGGCCGTCATCTTCTTTGATGAGTTTGACAGTATCGCCAGCCAACGTTCTGTCTATGCTGACGGTGGTGCTCGGGCCAACAATGCGGTCGTCGCTCAGCTCCTGACCGAGATGGATGGTTTCCGCCGCGACCAAGCGGTTCTCGTGATCGGCACCAGTAATCGCATCGATATTATTGATGAAGCCCTGCTCAGGCCCTCACGTTTAAGGCCGGTTGAGATCGGTCTACCTGATCTTGAAGCACGACGCCAGGTAGCCAGAATCCATGCCCGAAGTTTTGCCGTTGACAGCTATTTCAAAGACTTTATAGCAAACGATAAGGCTTACGACGAGAGCGATGAAATTAATGAATTACGGGCTTTAATGTTGGAACTTGAGCGGGATGGAGTTGACCAGGAAGGTTTTCTTACGGCTTTAATTGATCTTGTCGCCATCCATAGCGAGGGTTTTAATAATGACGAGATTCGCGCCGTTTTTCAGGAAGCAAGTCTCGAACATCACCTCGAAGGCCGAGTCTTAAATCCCCGTTATTTCGGCAGCAAGATCACGGCCTTAAAGAGAAGCCGTCAAGAACGCCGCCATGTCCATCTTTAAAAATAGTTGTCAGTCGTCAGTGGCCAGTTGTCAGTAAAACCCTGGCCACTGACGACTGACCACTATAAAAAAACAGGAACTATTATGCAGCAGGAATTACTTGATTCAGTCTCCGACCTTGATGATGTTGCAAGCCTTCTTAAGAGCACCTTTGTCGCTAAAGATGAAATTATTGAGATGCTGATTATCGGTGCCATCGCCCAGGAACATGTGCTTCTGGCGGGCCCCCCGGGAACCGGTAAATCGGAACTTGTCAAACGATTCGCCAGCCTCTGTACGCCGCGAAAATATGACAACGAAGATACCACCCCCTATTTTGAGTATCTTTTGACCCGCTTTACCGAACCTAATGAGCTCTTTGGCCCGGTTGACATCAAAACCTTTCAAGCCGGCGGTGGCTATCAGAGAATCATCAAAGGATTGCTACCAACCACTGAGATCGCCTTTCTTGATGAGATCTTCAAGGCCAACAGTGCCATTTTGAACGCCCTGCTGACGATTCTCAACGAAAGAATCTTCTATAACGGCGGTCGCCCGGAAAGCATCCCGTTGCTTTTTCTCGTCGGCGCCACCAATGAAGTCCCCGATGACCCGGATCTTAAAGCCCTCTACGACCGTTTCCCGATCCGTTTATGGTCAGATAACGTTGCCGAAAACCGTTTAGCCGAACTCATCCAGTGCGGCTGGCAACATGAACGCCAGAAAATCCGCGACGGCCACCAGATCAATTTAAGCAATGTTACTTCCAGCGACACTCTACGGCGCTTGCACCAAGCCTTAAATCAGGTCAACTTTGATGCGGTCAGCCGCAGTTATCACGAGGCTATCCGCCGAATCCGTTCGGAAGGTATCGAGATTAGCGACCGACGCGCTGTAAAACTCTTAAAACTGGTTGCCGCAGCCAGCTTGCGACGAGGTTCGTTGACCGCTGCAGAACCAGATTTCCACATCCTCAGACACTGCTGGAACACCCGGGAACAGGTTCCCCACTTAGAAGCTTTACTGGCTCCTTATCTTGAAAAAAGTGCGGCCTCCAGCCCCTTACGTAGCCGGAACCTGGAGGCCCTCACAGCTGAGATCAAGGTACTTGAAAAAAGCAGCCTTAAACTGAACTCCGACATCGATTTGGCAGATTTCCTCCACCAGGCTGAACGCTTGCGGCATGAATTGATGGAACATCCCGAAAAAATCCTGGCCGATCCTCACCTGCAACAGCTCGAAGGGTTGATCGATGTCACCTTAAACAATTTGGAAAAAGATGTGTAATCCACGCAAAGTCATGATCCATGTCGCTCAGAGCATCGAAGAGGCCTGGAGAAAAACGATCAGCGAAAGTGCTAGTGCCGACGAAGAAGTTTGTCAACTTGCCTCCATCGCGGCCAACATCGAACTCGATCAGGAGATGGGGGAAGCCGCCCTTGAAATGTTGGAAAGGGTACTGGCCGGAGATTTTCCGGATCATGCAGCCTGGTCACGCAATGAAAATGGCGACTTTGTCAAGGAGCTTGCAGATATCACCCTCTGTTACCATATCCGCTCCAGGCAATTGACGATGACGGCCCATTTGAACCGTATGGCAAGTGCCGAAGCCGAGGCTGCAACCGAGCTTTGCGGGGTTACAATCGGTGAAATTGCTTTTGCCGCAATCGGCCACTACTACGAAGACGGTTGGAAAAATCGAACCGAAGAGAAAGCCCTAGAAGAGGCCCGGCAACAGGTCGAAATTCGCCTGGCCCGGGCCCTGCATGAACTCTGCGAAGAACAACAACAAGAGGAAATAGCGCTTAAAAGAGGAGCGCTGCAACAAGAGGCTCAAAACATGGCGTTTGAGAAACTCGAGAAAAGCAAACTTGAAGTGCGAATGGCCTTGCGCCAACAACTTCAAGCGCAACTGACAAAACACCGCCAGGAGGCTTTTTACACCATCAATCAAGCCATCGGTGAAGCCTATCGCCAGACTTTGTGCAAGCTGGTGCTTGACAACGGTGGCCGCATCATCAGCGACCGCCATAGCGGCACTGTTATTGATCTTGAGTTAGAAATTTAAAAAAACACCAGGTAAATATTCGACATCGAGTCGGCTCTGTCCTCTTTTCTCCGCTCTTTGGTCTCCGGCTTGGTCATTTCAAGGGGTTACGACCGGGGGAAGGCC
>DAOWIX010000115.1 GCA_030640695.1 Deltaproteobacteria bacterium
AATTCTGCCAGTCGGTCAGCATTTTTTTTGTGAAGTTATTATATGGGTCACTTAAGCGCTCGGCAAACTTTTCTAAGGCAAGATCAAGCATGGCCGCGCTGTCAGCCGGTTTACTGCCTTGCTGAGTGATAAAAAATGGCCGGGAAGAGAGGAGGTTGCGACTTTTTAGATGAAAGAGGTTAAGAGAGCCGAATATATAGGTGCTATAGGTGCGCACTGTTTGTCCGTGAACCATGCTTTCGTCTGGAGAGAAGGGGATAATCTGTTCAACCGCAATGAAAAGGCCGTAGGTGGTGTCGAGGTTTTCCAATTCCTGGGGATATTCTCCCTCATCGTCTTGGGGCAGGCCGACGTAGCCGTAATAGGTCATCTCATCCCAGCGTAAGCGCTTTAAGGTTTTGATAATTATTCCGGATTGCCGATCTTCGTAGCGTTTAATGTGTTTACGATAGACTTTGCCTAGCTCTTGGGAGAGATTGTCGCTCTTGCCATCACCCTGAGAAACAAAAAAACCGCACCAACAAAAATTTGCGACTGCGGCCCGGGCTGTTTGGCAGGTTAATGAAATAAAAACAGTAAGCATGACGAGTGCCAAAAACTTCCGAACATAATGAAATTTACTCATACCATAATCACCATGTGTCATCTCCAGTCAATAAGAGAGAACGATTCCGCTTTTAGTATCAAAGAGCCGTTCGGCCTCTTTGATACTTTTGATGTCGCTTTTCATGCGATGGCTGTCCTTGCGTATTAAGGAGGTTCGCGCTTTTTTTGTTTTTATAGCCTGACAGGAGGCTTCCTGAGATGCCGCCTGCATTGACTCCTGAGCCTGGTAGGCCACTTTGGGTGCACATGATGAGAGAGCTGCAAGAGCAAAAACTGAAATAATGAGAAAAAAGTACTTGTTCATGATATTTGTTTTCCTTAAGTTAGCAACCAAGCAAAAGCGTAACCTAACAGATATTTTGTTACCGCACCAAGAAGACAAAAAGATACGAAGCTGAAAAGCCTTCCTTCGTACTCTTCGTCTCTTCTTGGAAAAAAAATCCTGTTTTTTATGACAAAGTTTCAGGAGTAATTCGCTAAAAAACCGGTTTACCAAATGCTTTTTCAGCTTTCACCTTGGCTTCCTTATGCAATTTTACATACATGCGTCCGACCTGTTTGCGATTTTTTTTATCAATTGCGGCCATCTCAAGTTTGAGATTTTTTATTTTTAATTTCTCGCTGGCTGCGGCCTTGTTAATCGCGGCGATCTGGTTATCCCATGAATTATTAAGTTTTTTTCTCAAACTGCGGATCGTGATTCCGGAAGCGCTGATTTCTTCACGGGCTTGTGCCCCGGCCTCTCTGATGGTGGCCGATTGTTGGGCAAATTTTTTGCGGGTTTTGGCAAACTCATTGAGGGTACTGGACAACTTGCCGATGCGTTTAAGTAGGTTGCTGACCTGGGCGGCGAGTTGGATGTTTTGCCAGAAACTGCGGTTGCGGTCTTTCAGTAAAGAGCTGAGTTTGAGGCCATGCAGAGCCATAATGCCGACATGTTTAGTCGCTTCACCGGCGACCAGGGCACTCTGCTCGTTATACTTCTTGATGGCAGCTCCCATATCTTTTTCGGCCCGACCAAATTCTACGGCAATTCTTTTAAATGTGTTTTCAGCGGTATTAAAGGCCAAATAGATATCTCCAACCCGCAATGTGTAAGATTGCAGCAGGGTGTCCAGAGAACGATTTTGGCTTTGTATTTGGTTTGCGAACCCGAAAGCAATCAACGGGTTCTGGCTAACGACTTCGCTGACAGTACGACGCAGGTTAAGATTGGTTTTGTTGTTGAGGTTGATAGTCTCTGCAGTGTCAACCAATCCGTCTGCCGCTTGAATCTCAACCTGATTGAGAAGTTTTATTTGAGAGATGCGTTTTTGTTTTGTACGTTTGCTAAACTCTTTGCTAGTGCATCCTCCCTTGCGATCCAGGTCAAGTAGATCGCTACGTAACTCGTAATAGCTTTTGCCGAGATTGAACCAAATTCCGCCCTGCATCGCTTGATAAGCTCGTATGCGGACAAAAACTTTTGAGACTTCGCTCTCCATCTCCCGGGTTTTGGCAGCGATCTTTTCTCCCAGTTTGATCTGATCCAGGGCTTTGGCGATGACATCCTCACCACTGGTCACGATAATATCATCACCGCTGTCAAAGACGTCGTCGGATGAAGATGATGAACCGCCACCCAAGATAAGGCCACCGCCGATTTTCCCGACCGCGCCTAGAGCATCAAGTAGTCCCGCTTCAACTTGGAGAGTGGGGGTGACAACGAACAGGGCAATCGCCGCAAGGGTGATTGCTAAGAAATTTTTAAAACAAACGCGCAGCATTCTCACCTCTATTTAACTTCTCTTATATTAAGTCTGATTAATCTATTTGAAACCTGAGTCAAAGGTTACTTCGAGTCGGTTTGGTCCCTTCGCGACGCAACGGAAGGGGATGGCTTTGTTGACCGGCAATCGTTGTTTCAGCCTGGCACTCAGTTCGTCTATGGGGCCATCATAGGTTAAGGTATAACAAAGGCAGGGCTGTTGATGGTTGCAGGAGGACCAGCAACGTTCGATTGTGGTTACTCCCGGAGCTTCAGATAAGGTCGGATAGATGCGATCTTGATAGATTTCAGTGAAATTGTAAAAGCAGGTGGTTACCGGGCGTGGGCCGTATGTATGGTATGGACCGCGGCGACCTCCACCAGCGCAGCCTTGTATAGTGATAAGGGAAAGGGCGAGAATTAAAAAGAAAAAGTTTCGTATTGTAGGCACTGACTTCCTCCCTGTCGTAAAAACTGCAAAAGCCGTTGGCACCACTTTAAATGGCACCAACGGCGAAGATGGTTTCAGGAAGAGAGACTATTCGAAACCGGGTTTATTGTTTTTCCGGGCTTTGTATGGGTCATGGCGTCCGGAAAATTCACGATCCCGCATTCTTTCACGGTCGAAAATAAACTGAACCATGCGGCTTGTGGCGCTACCGGTCCTGACTCCCATCAGCAGGTTTACTTCATCGGCTCCGTAACGATAGGGAACCCCTTTCAGGGTTACTTCACCGCCGGCATCCAGAACCTGGTTGATCATCGTCATGATGTTAGCCTGCAGGCGGAAAGGATCAGATCCCTCATAGGTTACCCGCCAGGTCGACCAACTCGCCTTAGGATTGTCGGGAACGACATTGGCGCCATAACGTTTGGCTTCGAGAACGCCGGTAGCTGTGTTGAGAATCTTACCCATAACTTCAGCGGCTTCATATTCAGTGGCTCCATCGAGGCGAACCTCAAGGATGTTTTCATATTTTTCGAGGTTGCGGGCCAGAGCTCCACCGGAACCAGAACCACTTCTTCCGCCAACCACGGCACCACCACCGGAACCGACCGCGCCGCCGCGACTTGAACCGCCGCTCCAGGCTGTCAGTTTACGGCCGACGACATCACCGACCTCTTTTTCACACTCAGCAATGGCATCGTCACAATCTCTGGCGGTTTCAGTCCAGGTTTTTGAGACACCGATTCCGAGGTCATGGCCGGCGCTGTCGAAACCTTCACCATCAAGGCGGGCTTTGGCTTTGCAGAAGCCGTCCTGAGTTTGGCGGACTTTGACCCGGAGCCAGACGATATAAGCAGCATCAACGCCGTAGCGTTTGCAGACTTCCATACAGGCCATGGACGAATCTTCGCGGGCTCTCTCCATCACCCGGTTAAATTCCCGTTCGCTGGCATCCTTGGCAAAAGGATTGATAACTTCAAAATCGTGACGTACAAGTTGGTTGTTGATAAAGCGCATCATGCGGCGGAAATGAAGGGTGGCATTGCCGCCGGCATTGGCATCACGGCCCTCTTCGACATAGAAAGGCAGGACTACAACTCTCTGTTGGGCCATGGCGGAGCTGGCAAAAGTCCCGAGCAGTAGAAAGATAGCGAGCATACTGATAGCAAAAACTGTTTTTTTCGAGCTTACTCTTCGATTCATTTTTTCCTCCCTGTTAAACTTTTAGGTTATTGTATCATTAATTACAAAAATTCTATTTTTTGAAAAATATAATATTAATTGAACCCTCCATCAAAGTGCACTTCAAGGCGGCCCGGACCGTTACTGATCAGTCGGAAATCAACGCTTTTTGAGGTGCGCAGATATTGGCGTAACCAGGCTGAGATATCTTCCTGGGTACCGCTGTACCAGATTTCGTAACAGAGGCAGTCGGAGTCGAGGTCGCAAAGCTCATCTGCTCGCCGCAGCCAGGTTACCCCGGGAGCCTGGTTTAGAACCGGATAGATCCGGTTTTCCAGGACTTCTGTGAAATCGTAGAAGCAGAGATTTATATCGGTACTCGGTCCGCTCCAAGGCTCGCGGGCCCGGTGAACAACATTGGGGTCGACATCTTTTACTTTTCTTTTGCCGGTTAAATACGGACGGCGGGTACCGTAGCGATGCCGCAGCTGGTCCCCTTTGAAATAAGCTTTGGACGTAAATCCTGAGACATAGGTGCCGCTACCATCTTCTGCCACCAGGTTACCGTGTTGATCCTCAAGCGGATCGGTTCGCCAGATAGCCCGCATTGCCAGACTTAAAGTACCACTCCTTACGGGTTGACTGATATCGGCCATGAGAAGAACCGTACCGGGTTCAAATTGTGGTATTTCGACGGGTTTGAAAAGGTGTGAATTCCATTGGTAGAAGTCTATCTGTTGCAGGGCCGGTCCGAAATCCTGTTTACTGACAACACAGGTGAACCCCTGGCGGCTGATCAGAGATTGTTGTAGAGCATCCTGAATTTCTTGGGTCAGACCGGTCGGGAAGTAGGGGGAGGTAGTATAAAGGAGAACTTTGACTTCATGCTCGGCAACCTTCTGGCCGCCCACCCGTAAACCGTTGCGATAAGCTTCGGCGAGCTCTGATGTCAAGCTGTAGGCAAGACGATCCAGAGATGTGTAGGGCCTCTCTTCCAGGCCTTCAGGTAGAGGATTACGGTTAGCCGTGGCATAGTAGAGTTGACGGGCCAG
>DAOWIX010000148.1 GCA_030640695.1 Deltaproteobacteria bacterium
ATTGGAAGAATTGGTTGCTAAAGAGACAGCCTGGCGTGTAATTTCCTGAGCTTTGGCTGTCTTCTTTGCTTCGTCATTCACCGAAACCAGAATCTCATCGGTCGCGCTGGCAACAAGACTGACATTGTTAGATGTCTCTTCAGTTGCGGCAGCCACTGATTTCATATTACTACTCATCTCTTCAGCGGCAGCAGCAACACTGTCCGCCTGCTCAGCCGCCTTCCTGGTACCTTCGGAAAGGTCAGCTGAAATATTAGAGAGTGATTCAGACGAAACACTGAGTTCCTCGGCCTGACTATGGATCTGTTGAATGACAACTTGCAACTTGCCAGACATATCGGCAAGAGCGTTCCCGATGGCAGCGATTTCATCACTGCCATCAATCTTGATAGGCGTAAACAGATTCCCTTTACCAATCTCCAAAGTTGCTTCGTAGACTAGAGCTAAACGTTTGCCAACCCCTTTCAAAACAAAGAAAAAGAGAACAAAAAACAACAGAATCGCAACTGCAGCAAGCGACATCAAGATATACATTGCTTTGATCGTTTTATTCAAAGATTCACCGGCAGCTTTTTCCAAGGTTTTAACATGCCCTCCAAGTACGTTAAAACCATTGAAGGCAGGGGAATCATCTATCTTAACAATTTTGTCTATTGCCATCGGATCACTACCATTTAGATGCATAGTCCGGGAAGTGTTAATCGCCTTCGCATACTGAACTGCAACCGCCTTAACAGCCGCAAGTGCCTCTTGCTCCTCTTTCGAGATCTGCAACTCTCCATAAGCCACAAAAGCCTGATCCATGCGATCTTTATTTTGTTTAAAACGGTCGGCATATTTCTGGCCGCCACGCAGAACATGATTCTTAAAATTATGAATGAATCCACCGTAACCAAACTGTGATTTAATTTCGCCAAGCAGAACCTGGCGTTCAAGGGCCGTTTGCTGATATTGCTTCCACTGGTTCGCAATATTCATTATAGATCGGAATTGAAGTAAACCTGTCACGCCAAGTAGAACTAATAGTGCCAATGAGAGAATGGTAATTTTTTTCTTAACAGTCATAACCCTTTCCTTTACTAAAAATACGCTCGAATACAGCAACACACTTTATTAAACCACAAAGTTAAAATTAATTGTAACTATTCAGCCAACCCGCAAATTCAATATTTGACACTTTTTTACTCACGCTGAATCAGTACTGACGCTGAATAGTTAAAATTAATTATTTCTAAACCGACATAGCCGGAACCATTTTCAAATATCTTGCATCTTAGAAGCGCTCGATCAATTTGTTGATTAGGTAACCGCTTTCTCGAATTGCCTGATCGCTGAAGGGGCCGAACCATTCGGCAATCTGCTTGAATTCGGAAACAAAGCTTTCTCGACCGTATTCACCCTCCGAACCGCTACTGGAAAGCATTTCAAGGTTGTTTTTAAAGCTCTCAAGATAATCCTTTAAAAGGCTTATGCGCTCAGGCGTGGCGAAGATAATTTCGCTGTAGAGTTCGGGATCCTGAGCAAATAGACGACCGACCATATCGAGCTCAAGGCGATAAATAGGGCTGGAGAACTCAAGGGTACGGTTGAGATTGATCCGGCGCTGATAGAGAAAACGACCAAACGTAAAGGTCGCAAAGTGGCGCAGAGCCTGGACTACGGCCATAATTTCATCGTGTTCTGCGGCCTCAGCCCGCACCACAACTCCACCCCAAGCAGCGAACTGCTCGGCCGGCCAGCGATCTTCGGGTCGTTCCCGACCCGGGGTTACGACCATAATCTGGCGCTCCATGGTTGGCGTATCGGGGCCGAACATCGGATGAAAGCCAAGCACCGAACCGGAAAAATTTTCGAGCATGGCTTTGACGCTTGGCCCTTTAATACTGGTCAAGTCAGCCAAGATACAATCTTTGGGCAGATGCGGAGCCAACCGAGTAATGGTGCTGACAGTCTCGGCAATCGGCACACTGACAAGAGCCATATCGAGACTTGCACAGAGTTCTGCCACCCGATCCCAATCCCCAACCTCTAAAACCCTCACCTCATAACCAGATGCCGTAAACCAGCGGGTAAAAAGTCGCCCCATACCCCCGCCACCACCAACAAGCAAAATTTTCGCTCCCGGTTTGACCCCGACCCGGGATATCTCGGCAGTCTGGGTGGAGCGTGAATAACGCATGATACCACGAAAAATCTCTTCCAGATAGTCGGGATCAAGCCCGACATCACGACCATGATGACGCCTTAAATCGATCATATCGGCTTCCCGGGCGGGGTGGTAGACCGACATCTGACGCTCTTTTTTGAAGGCGACAACCTCGGCAACAATCTTTTGACGACGGGCCAGCAGTTCAACTAATTGATGATCAAGATCGTCAATTTGCCCGCGCAAAAGAGCCAATTGCGCCTGCTCCTGATGTTTATGTTCTGTCGTTGACATCATCTTAATCCTTCAACTTCGGCTAAACCTGAGAGACTACGCTATCGTATCATAGCGGGAAGATTTCATGGCAAAACTGCCACGACCTTTGGTCGCTGAGCGCAAGGCCGTAGTGTAGCCAAAGAGACGCTGCAAAGGAACGTCGGCGGTAATTCGACTGAAGTGTTCCTGACTGTCGATTTCGAGTACCCGTCCGCCGCGGCCATTGAGCTCACCGATAACATCACCCAAGTTCTCTTCAGGCACAATAATCTCGGTCTCCATAATCGGTTCAAGCATGGCCGGAGCGGCTGCCTCTAAGGCTTGGCGAGCCGCATTGGCACCCGCGACTTTAAGTGCAACTTTGGTGAAATCGTGGTTTTCACCTTCAACTGTAACAATTCGAAGTTCGACATCGACCAGAGGGTAACCTTGCACCGGCCCGGAGCTCAAGACCTCCTGTAGCCCTTCGACCACAGCCGTTTTAAAGGCTTCGGAGAGCTTGACGCCAACGTCACTCCCCCAGGCAATCTCGTTCCCCGCATCCCGTTGACAAGGTACAACCTTAACCGTCAAGCGAGCAAACTGACGCTCCTTCTCCTCTTCATCAATCCGTTCAAATTCAGCCGTCGATACCGCCTCTTTGGTGATCGTCTCCTGATAGAGAACCTGGGGTTTTCCGAGGTTACTTTCAAGATTGAACTCCTGGCGCAAACGCTCATGAATGATCTCTAGGTGGAGTTCACCCATACCGGAGATCACCACCTGACCGGTTTCATCATCCATCTTGATCTGGAAGGTGGGATCTTCGTCGGCAAGCTTGGCCAGACTATCCCAAAGTTTATCAAGATCGCTGTTGCGCTGGGGTTCAATCGCGGCCGAGATCACCGGCACCGTAAACTCCATTCCCGGTAAAATTATGGGCTCGCTTAAAGTACATATAGTATCACCGGTAGCCGAATGTTTGATCCCCATAACAACTACAATATCCCCGGCAACCGCTTTTTCAATGCGATTTTTTTTGTGGGACTGCATCTGAAAAAGACGCGACACCTTCTCTTTTTTCTTGAGCCGGGGATTAAAGATTTCCTGACCAACTGCCAGAGTTCCGGAATAGATACGCAAAAAAACCAGCCGTCGGCCCTCCATCATCGCAACTTTGAAGAGCAGAGCCGCAAGGGGCTCACTATTTTTAGCCGCCCGTTCAATCTCCTCTTTATTTTCAGGATGCTGACCGCAAACCGGCGGCACCTCGGCCGGAGAGGGCAGAAAGTCGACAACCGCTTCCAACAGAGGCTGGATCCCTTTATTCTTGAGTCCACTGCCGCATAAAACCGGCACTATTTGGCCGGCAATCGTCTGGCGGCGCAACACTTCAACAACTCGCTCAACGGGCAAGGCTTCACCCTCAAGAAAGAGTTCTAGGAGTTCATCATCACCTTCGGCTACGGCCTCCCAGAGAGTTTGCCGGGCGGCCTCAACCGCAGCCTGCATATCTTGGGGAATTTCAGCTTCCCTGAAATCGAGTTCTTGATCGTCATCCCAGTACAAAGCCTTGCCAGCCAAAAGATCAACCACACCACAAAAATCGGATTCACTGCCGATCGGTAGCTGAATCGCTACCGGAGAGGCCCCCAGTTTTTCCCGTAGCTGCGCCATCACCCCTGCAAAATCGCTCCCTAAACGATCCATTTTATTGACAAAAACTACTCTTGGCACACAGTAACGATCAGCTTGCCGCCAAACCGTTTCGGACTGCGGTTCAACCCCGCCAACAGCACAGAAAACCGCCACCATACCATCAAGCACCCGTAAACTGCGCTCGACTTCAGCTGTAAAATCGACATGACCAGGGGTATCAATAATAGTTATCGTATGTTTATGCCAACTACAGGTGGTCGCGGCCGACGTAATCGTAATCCCACGCTCCTGCTCTTGATCCATCCAGTCCATCACTGCGGTTCCATCATGAACCTCACCGAGCTTATGGGTCTGCCCGGTGGCAAAAAGAATGCGCTCGGTAATCGTGGTTTTACCGGCATCAATATGTGCGGCAATACCAATATTTCTAATTAAATCTATTTTAGCCATTTTTATAATATTTCCTCTAAAGTCAGCAACTCAACCATAACCAGCTGTTCGAACCTGGTTAAAGGCAGAGCATTAAGCTCTGCCAGAGTCACAAGATCATCATGCTCGGGTTTTATATTCATCACTTTACCCAGTTGATCCCGGGCAATTTTACAACGTATTTCACCAAATGAAGTCCGACATTGGCGGATCTCACGTTCAAGAAAGTAGCGCTCACCCTGACGCCGGCGAATTCCCAAAGTCGGACTCTCACTGAAAACCCGATTAACAATTGCAGGTTCGTCAGTTTGACGCAGGAGAATCTGGAGGATCATCCCTAAGCGCCCCTTTTTCATAACAACCGGCCAAGTAACCACATCAAGTGCCCCATCAACCAATATACGTTCCTGCAGAGCAGCCAGCTTTTCCGGCGTCAGGTCATCGAGAGTGACTTCAAGAGTAGTGAAGGGCTCCCGCGCAAAGAGGTCATTGTCAACTGCAAAATCCCGATCAACGCTCCCCAAAGTTAAACGTAAAAGATTAGGCCGCTTAAGATGTTGACGACTACCAGCACCGTAACCACAACAACCTAACCGGTAGTCCGTTTCATTAAAACTCGGCAGAAGCTCGACCAGTGTCTTAAAAATTGCCGCCCCGGTCGGGGTTACAAGCTCCGCTTCGATGCCGCTTTCGACCACCGGCAAACCTTCAAGCAAAGCCATCACCGCCGGCACCGGTATCGGCAGACGCCCATGCGCACAATCAACAAAGCCGGTCCCGAGCGGGACCGGCTTAATAGAGACCAATTCCGAACCACACCACTTAAGGGCTGTCGCTACCCCGACAATATCGGCCATGGTATCATAATCACCAACCTCATGAAAATGAACCTTTTCGATCGTAGTGCCATGCACTTTGGCTTCGGCGGCGGCCAGCCGACCGAAGATTTCAAGACTTGTTTCAATAATTTTTTCCGATAAGTCAGCGGCCAGCAAAAAACTTTCCACTGCGGCCATTGTCTTTGGAGCCGGAGTTGCAGCAACTCCGACGAGAGCCGGAAAATCGACCTTGCAAGCACCAATCCCATGGCGCTCGACAGAGGTGGTTTTCAGAGAGAAAAAACGACCTAAGCCAACCTTTTCAAGATTTTCCCGCAAAAGCTCAACGGGCAAACCAAGATCGAGAAAAGCACCGAGAAACATATCGCCGCTGAGGCCACCCAGAGGGTCAATGAAAAGTATTTTTTTACTCATTACCACTCAACCTTTTACAGGCAGCAATAATCTCAGACAAAACTTCAGCGGCCGGCCCTAAAATAGTCAAATCGGATACAGGACCAGAGAGCGATGTCGGTTCAAGGTTGATCTCGATAACCTTGCCACCAGCTTTTTTGGTCAAAATCGGCATTTCGGCAGCCGGATGAACATTGGCTGAGGTTCCAACCACCAGCATAACTTTGGATTTTTCTGCAGCCGAACTGGCTTCAAGCAAGGCCCACTTAGGGATCGGATCACCAAAAAAAACGACATCAGGCTTAAGGATGGCACCGCATTCTTGACAACGAGGAGGCAGGCTTTTGCTCTCTGAGAGTTTAAAATTGACCCAGCGCCAGTCACACTCAAGACAACAAAGGTGCCTGGTTGCACCGTGAAATTCTATCACTTTCCGATTGCCGGCGGCCTGATGCAGGCCATCAACATTTTGCGTGATAAGGGTTCGCAAAAGCCCTTTTTCTTCAAGCTTGGCCAGTGATTTATGAGCTTTGTTGGGTTGCGCTTTTTCTACCACATCAAGCATCTCACCCAACATCTTCCAAACCTTCTCCGGCTGGCTCCTAAAACTTCTGATTTCTGCATATTCAAAAGGGTCGTATTTATCCCAGAGGCCCTGACTTCCACGAAAAGCCGGAATCCCGCTGGCCACCGAGATCCCGGCCCCGGTCAAAGCGGTTGCCCGACCATCGGCCTCAAGAATAATTTCAGCCGCCCGTTCAAAGACCCGCATCAATGATTTAGCATACATAATATCAATCCGTAGTTAGGGGTTGTTCAAAACGAAGTTCGACATAGCTGCGGCTTTCGGCCGTAATCCGAAAGCGGTGATCGAGGCGTTCGCCGACAACCCAGAC
>DAOWIX010000118.1 GCA_030640695.1 Deltaproteobacteria bacterium
ATGAGTTTGCCGATATTATCGCGCTGCTGTTTAGTCATCTATCAACTCGTTCGAAGTGATTGCCAGGTTACTAAGCCAGAGGTCTCCGGCAATCAGGTTATTGATATAGTAGCTTTTATTACGACGCAGGCGGACGTAGACCTGTTGACAATCGGACGGTACGGTAAAATCCAGGGTAAATTGCTGCCAGCTTTGAGTGGCAGCAAACATCGCTGTTTTCTGACGTGGTTTTTTGGCGTTAACTCCAATAATCTCGATATAAGGGCGCTGGTCGGTAGTCAGGTTTTCGCAGCGGACTTCACCGGACAAGGTATAACTGGAATCGGGCGTCAGAGAAAAATGTTGCTTCAAATGGTAGTAATTGACATTTTTGCTGCCGTCAAAATGGAGGTGGAAGGCACCTCTTGCGGATTCTGTTTTGGACAATAGTTCCCAGGTTGTACCGGCGGGTTTGCCGATCCGCCAGCCAAAAGCGGTCTGTAGGGGTTTGTTTATAAAACTGCCATTGTGCAAGATAGTGGTAGTTTCAAGTTCCTCTTGCCAGATGGTATGGGCTAAAGTGATATCTCCCTGGCGGCGTAAAAGTTCGATAAAGTAGAGTTTGTGACGGCGTTCGAGATCTTGATTTACGCGGACACCCGGCCAATAGACGATCGCCTTATCGAGGCGTTCAGGGTGGAGGCTATAGCGAAAAAGGTGCAAAAGATTATGTTTGCCGATTTTTGTCGGGAGAATTTCGGTCTCGGGCCAGAGAGAAGATGCGAGGTCAAGAGCCTTACGACGGAGTCCCGGAAGTTTATCGATGACATAGTCAAGGTCCCGGGCTAGCATTTCAAGATCGCCCAATTGGTAAGCGAGCATGGTTTTCTGCCAGCGCCAGCGACCGACCTCATCCATAAGGGTATCAATATGGTCAAGAATGGACTGCGCTTCGCTTTTGCTGCCCTGGTGTAACTTCAATTCGCCTAAAGCTATCCAGGCTGGGATATAGAGCGGGTTGAAGGTTAAGGCCCTCTGTAGCATCGCCAAGGCTTTTTGGCTCTCTCCCTGGAAGAGATAAGCATTGTTGGCGCTAGTGGTCAGGGACACAGGGTTAATCTGTTGGCGCCAGAGTGCGCTGCTCTTTTTCGGGCTGCTGAAGTTGCTCTGTTCAAAAAAAGAGATCTTGAACTGCAGCAGACTGATTGCCAGAAGAATGATGAAAAAGGTGGCACGGGTCATCTTTACATGAATATGTTTCATATTGATGAATTATCAACTTTTTTTGTAACTATTCAGCCAAAAACAAAAAGCAACCACGAATTTCACTAATTTACACTAATTTTTTCGTGATAATTCGTGAAATTTGTGGACAGTAAAAGGTTGCCAATATTACGCCTTTGCGAAAAACAATGAACTTTGGCTGAATAGTTACTTTTTCTCTTTGCCGTATTCATAGTTATAGGCGTAGGAGTAATATTTGTAGCCGCCGTAGGAGCCGTAGCCTTTTTTCTGGCCGGTTTTGTTCATGATCGAACCAAGGATGTTGCCACCAATATTGAGCAGGGATTTACGGAAGTGGCTAACCCCTTCGCGCGGCGTATCGCCTTCGACGGTGACCAAGATGGTGCCGTCAACCATATTGGCGAGCACCAGCAACTCGGCAAAACCTTGATAAGGTGGGCTATCGAGAATAACGTGATCGTAGTGTTTGCTTGCGACTTTCAAAAGTTCACGCATACGGCGAGAACTGATCAACTCCGCCGGGTTGGGTGGCAAGGGGCCGCTACTGATAAAGTGCAGACCTTCATATTCGGTCTTATGAATAACATCCTGCAGCTTTTCGAGACCGGTGAGAACGCTGGAGAGACCTTTGCTCCGACTCGCGGTTTTAAAAACTTTATGAAGGCTTGGTTTACGTAAATCAACGTCAACCAGCAGACATTTATCACCGGCGGAGAGATAGGATAGCGCCATATTACAGGAGATCGTACTTTTCCCGGCACTTGGTAAGATTGAGGTGATGAGGATGCTTTTCGGCGGCCGTCCGGCAGCTGAGAGATCGATTGAGGTCATAGCCGTGCGAATTGACTCTGAAATCGGAGCCCGAGGGTCATTAAAATACTTGGTGGCCATAACTTCGCGACTCGTATCCTTACCCTTATCGAAAGGGATCAAGCCGAGAATCGGGATGTGGTAGCGGGTTGCCAGTTCATCTGGATTTTTGATTGTATTATCCATATATTCGAGCAGGAAAGCAACCCCGATCCCACCGAAGAGGCCGAGTACCATACCCAGCAGAAAGTTGAGTGCGACCTTGGGTTTATAAGGGTAAATCGGCACGCGGGCCCGGTCGACGACCTGCATATTGGTAACCGCCGCCCCGACCGATGCTTCAATCTCTTTGGCCCTCTGCAACAAGCTCTGATAGATCGATTTATTGGTGTTAACCTCGCGCTCTATAATCTTATACTGGGTGGCTTTGTCATTGAGATCGATGGCTTTCTGTTTCTGTATTTCGGTACTCATTTCAAGGGAAAGCTGAGTTTTCATAGAGGTTTCGTAATCATTTTTAATAGCGGCGACAATTTTCTCTTTTTCCAGCTCTATCTGCCCCTGGATTTTATCCATACGGGCTTTAAGCTGTTTCATCTTGGGGTATTCAGCTTTAAACGTTATGCTAAGATCCTGATATTCCGATTCGAGCAAGGTATATTTCTGTTGTAATAGCTGAATCAGCTCATTATTAAGGATCTGGTTAAGGTTGCTCTTATTGCCGCTGACCGCCTGTTGATAGATCGCCTCTTTGGAGATGCGGGTGGCGCGGGCTGTAGCCAGGGCGGAATTGAGCTCTTCAAGCTGTTTCATGACCATGTTTGACTTTGGGTCGAGCGAGACGATACCGATACGCCGGGAGAATTCGGTAAGTTGTTTTTCCGAGGTTTCCAGTTTTATCTGGGAATTTTTGATCTGCCGATCGAGAAACTTACTGGCGGTTTTCGATGCCTCCATGCGGCTGTCCATATGCATGTTGATAAATTCCTGCATCACCGTATTGATAACTTCGGCCGCAAGTTTGGCGTCAGATGATTCGAAACTGATGTTGATGAGTTCGCTGTTCCTGACCGGGCTCACCTGCAAGCCTCCACGAAACTTTTTCAACAATTGATCCTCGAGAACAAGAGCTTGTGCATTAGAACTTAACTCCTGCTCATTGCTATCATCTTTGAAACGGACAAAATCCTTGGCCATAGCGATCATCTCCTTGATCTGATCAAGGATTCCAGCCTCTTCAGCGCCGGTGACCGCAACTTTTTTATTAAAAATCGGATTTTTTGCCAGATTCAGAGTTTTGATCACCCGTCCCGCAACCTGCTCACTTTGCAAGAGATTGATCTGCGTCTGTTGAAACTCCTTCATCTTGATGATATCGGTTTGCAGGTTTTCAAATTTGGTTGTTTTCGACTCCTGGCTTGAAACCTTGATAACACTCTTGGCAAGAAAAAGCGGCGTACTAGCCAGGGTGAAAATTGCGGCGCCAAAAAAAATGACCAACAAAATCGAGATAACCGTCCATTTACGACGCACCAAAACATCTATATAATCGCGCAAATGGATCTCTTCTTCCAAGGGGGGAAGTAGCTCACGAACATCAGCGGAAGGCAGGTTGCGAGGATTGGCTTGAGCAGCTTGATCAACTTGATCGGGGGTGGCAAGCTCGTAATCCTTGCCGTTGCTTTCCATTTTCAGGTTGTCGAATTCGTTATTGCTGGCCATATGGTTTTCTCGAATGGGTTCAGGTTGATAGTTTTATAATTTAATTTAGTAGTTTCCCGGGATTTATTGAGGCTATTTGTTGTAGTTTTTCGGGGTTGATAAGCTCTTTTAGTTTATGCCACTCTTGGAGGTTGGGTGGGCGCCGGTTGTTGGCCGAATGAGCGTCGGAAGCCAAGAAGTCGACAATTTCCCACTCCATAAATTGTTTTGCCGTTTTTTGTGGGGCTTGCCCAAACCAGCCGAGCAGGCTACCGAGATTAA
>DAOWIX010000126.1 GCA_030640695.1 Deltaproteobacteria bacterium
CGGACGGTGGCAACGATAACCGAACAGTTCGGAATCAGGCCGGAGAAACGGCACTTTAAGTTCCAGAATTTCTCAAAACCGATGTCTGCGCCGAAGCCGGACTCGGTGACAACGTAGTCAGAGAGTTTGAGGCCGATACGGTCAGCGATGATTGAGGACTGGCCAATAGCGATATTGGCGAAAGGCCCGGCGTGAACGATAACCGGCTGTCCTTCGACAGTCTGCAGCAGGTTGGGATTCAAAGCTTTGACCATCCATGCGGTCATAGCGCCAGCGACATCAAGATCTTCAGTCGTAACCGGGGTGCCGGCTTTGCTGTAGCCAACAATGATTTTACCCATACGCTCACGCATGTCAGCAAGATCTTTGGCGACCGCCAGGATTGCCATGATTTCCGAGGAGACCGCAATTGCGAAACCGGATTCCATAAGCATACCGTCAAGGCGTTCGCCATGACCGATAGTGATGTTACGCAGAGCCTGAGCGCAGAAGTCGATAATCCATTTCACTTCAACCCGGTTGGGGTCGATATCGAGACGCTTGAGACCTTTTTTCTCAAGGAAAGCATCATTGTTGTTCTGCTCATGCTGCATCCGGGAGGTCAAAGCGACCATCATCAGGTTGTGAGCATTCATGATATTATCGATGTCTCCGGTCAGACCGAGTGAGAACGGGGTCAAAGGAATCGTTTGAGCCAGACCACCGCCAGCAGCGGAACCTTTAACATTGAAAGTCGGGCCGCCGGAAGGCTGACGGATGGCGCCAACAACATTTTTGCCCAACAGGCCAAGGCCTTGAACCAGACCCATACTGGTTGTCGTTTTACCTTCTCCCAACGGAGTCGGGGTTATAGCGGTAACGTTGACATATTTTCCGTCAGGCTTATCTTTGAGGCGATCCAATACCTTCATGTAGTCGATTTTGGCAACATACTTGCCCATCGGAATCAACTCTTCACCAACTAAGCCAAGTTCATCGGCGATCTCGGTGATCGGTTTCATCATTTTCTCTTCGGCTAACGCGGCGATCTCCCAGTCAGCTAGTTCAGGGGCGTTAAATACGCTGAAATCTAATCCCATTTTCTCTTCCTCCTTGGAAAATTTAGTTTCCCCGGCACGTTGCGGCCGGTCGGTTAATGGCTCACACCAGCTTGGCTGGTGGTAAAAAAAAAGGCAGCGCACCTGAATATTTCAGGGCGTTGCCTTTTTAGTACTGGATTTCCGGATATCGATGAAGTGCCATATTGTCATTATCTATTAAATAAGAGTTGGCGTTCGCCCGTAGGCCGGGAAAATGATGGCGACTTTTTAAGACTTAAGTTCCTGTTCAATTAAACCGCGGGGGCACATATACTATTGTGCTTTATTTGTCAATCTTTTTCGACCATCATTTCAGTAGATATAATTTTGTATATTTGCTTTATGATTCTTTTTTTTCAGTGATCAAGTGTTGGGCTTCGGCCAGGGCTGCAGCCGGGCTGTTGATGGTTCCCGCAAGTTGTTTTTGGTGAATTAACTTTATAATGAGGCCAATTGTGGGGCCCGGCTCCAGGCCTAAGGCCATCAGGTCTTTGCCACTGATCAGGGGTTTGATAAAATTGGCCCGTTCAAGTTGGTAAATTTCTTTAAGGCGGCGGCTTAAAGCGCGCAGGGTTTCACATCGGAGGCCGGGGTCACGGCCCCGGGTGGCATCAAGGTCGGCCAGAGCGTGGAGCAAGAGCAGGTCAAGGTCATCTTCAAGATCGAACACCAGACGGCGCAAACTCTTCTCTTTGGCAGTGTCGGGATTGAGCAGCAGAGGTCTAAGGTGGTTCTCGATCAAACGTGAAAGGCGCTTGATAAATTTTTTGCCGAGAGCGAAGCCTGATAAGGTTTCGCGGGCGAGATGGGCTGAGAATTTTTCATGGCCGTAAAAGTGGATGGTGCCGGCGTCAGGATCAACAGTTTTAGTTAAAGCTTTTCCGGTGTCGTGGAGCAGAGCGGCCCATTTAAGAAGGATGCGATCGGATTTGCAGGGAGGGGTGATCGCTAGCGGGTTGCTTTGGCAAAATTGATCGAGAGCTGCGATAGTTGCCAAGGTGTGAGCAAAAGCGTCGAGGTGGTGGAAATTGTTCTGTTTAAGACCTTCGAGTGGGGTCAGAGGTGGTAGGATTTTCTGCAGAGCCCCGACATCTGCGAGTTCTTTAAGCCCGCGAGCCGCATGATGGTCGGCCAGAATATGGTTAAATTCAACGGCAAAGCGCTCTTTTGCTACTTTGTCGAGATGGTTGATGGCAGGAACCATCGCCTCTCTGGTTGCCGGTGACAGTTCGCCATTAATTTGTAACATGAAGCGGATCGCACGAACAACCCGTAAGGGGTCAGCCAGCAGGTTCTCGGGAGCAACGCAAACAATGTAGCCCTCTTGCAGGGCTTTGCAGCCTTCATAAGGGTCATGGAAAATTTGTTCGTGCAGGCCCCAGGCCATGGTATTAATGGTGAAATCACGGCGTTGCAGATCGCAGGCGAGATCTGAGCTGGTCAAAGCCGCCAGATCAACGGTCATTTTTTGGCCGACCAACCGACGGGTTAGAAATTTTTCTGCCCCCATAGTGATGAAGCGGCCTTTTGTCACATTTAATAAAGACTCTTCCCAGTAGGCCATATCTTCAGCTCGGCAGGCAAAGTCGAGGTCTCCGATCGTTTCTCCGCGGAGCAGGTCACGCAGGGCGCCGCCAACCAGATAGAGAGGTTTAGTATCTTTTTGGGCGGTGGCGGTAATTTCTTCCCAAGCCGGAAAAAATTTGCAAAGCTGTTGGTTTAAGTCAGAAATCATAGTTTTTAAAATTGGTGTCCACCGTAAGATTTAAGAATCTATCATCCTTAAATTTGTGGATTTTGTCAAATGATAAGTTTTATCTTTTACGTCGTTTTTAATATGTATATACAAATAAAATTATGCAAGCTATAAAAGTTTATAACTTGCGGCTTAAAGCTTGACAGGCTGTGTTCTTTTGTGTAGGGGCGGGAGGCATCCAAAATACGCTTTTTTGTTTATTATGTATTGTCCACAGTTTGTTGAGGAGATGAATTTATGGCTGATTGGCAGAAAATGTATCGTGAAAAACTTGGTTCGGCAGCCGATGCTGCGGCGGCCATAGAATCTGGAGATCATATCTGGTTTCCGGTTGGAGCTGGAGAGCCTTATGGATTTATTATGGCTCTGGAAGCTCGAAAAAAATCATTGAAAGACGTGACGACGCATCAGATATTGCCAGCTCAACCGGGCTATTTTGATCAAGAGACGTCACTCCATATAAAACATAACTCACTGTTTACAAGTGGCGCCTCACGGGAGGCGGTACATGCGGGCTGGGCTGATTTTACGCCCAACTATTTTTCTGAACTGCCCCGCCTGATTCGTGAAGTCTGGCCGTCTGATGCGGCCGGCGCGATTGTTTCACCGATGGATGAGCATGGCTATTTCAGTATGGGACTCGGGGTTGACTATACATGGGAGGCCCTGCACAAGGCGAAAAAAGTGATCTTTGAGGTCAACCCGGATGCTCCCCGTTGCTATGGTAATTGCCAGGTCCATATTTCACAAGTCAGCCATGTCTATGAAAGTAACGATCCGCTTCTTGAACTGCCGATTATTCCTTTGTCCGATGTTGACAAAGCTATCGGCGGCTATGTTGCTGAGATGGTTAGAGATGGTTCAACCCTGCAGATCGGTTTTGGTGGGGTTCCCAATGCAGTCTGCAAAGCTCTGGAAGGCAAGCAGGATCTCGGGATTCATACAGAGATGATAACTGACGGGATTATGGAGCTGGCTGAGTGTGGGGCCGTCAATTGTTCCCGTAAAAACTATAATCACGGCAAGATTGTCGGCACCTTTGCCTGGGGCAGCAAGCGTCTATACCAATATATGAATAGTAACCCGATGCTTGAGATGCATCCGGTTGATTATACCAATAACCCTTATAATGTCGGCCGCAACGACAATATGGTGGCGATTAATTCGACCATTGAGATCGATCTTTTAGGGCAATGCTGTTCGGAGTCGATGGGCCCGAAACAGTGGAGTGGCACCGGTGGCCAGGTCGATTTTTTCCGCGGTGCCAATATTTCCAAAGGTGGCCAGGGTTTTGTGACGATGCCCTCAACCGCGAAAAAAGGTACGGTCTCCCGGATTGTTCCAGCCCTGAAATCGGGCGCTGTCGTGACCACTAATAAAAATGATGTGGATAAGGTTGTGACCGAGTTCGGCGTTGTCCAGATGCGCGGCAAGAGTGCTCGGCAGCGGGCTTTAGGTCTGATTCGTGTCAGTCATCCCGACTTTCGCGATGAACTTAAAAAAGCGGCTCAAGCGATGAACATTATCTAAATTATGTTAAGAGCTGGTGAAAAACTGGTTTTGGCAACGGCTAACCAGGGCAAAAAAAAAGAGATACAGGCTCTACTTTCAGGATCCGGTGTAGAGCTTGTCTCTCTTCTCGAATATCCGCAATTGGTGCTGCCGGAAGAGACCGGCAGCACCTTTATAGATAATGCAAAGATCAAGGCTCGGGCCGTAGTTGCCGCAACCAGCCACTGGGCTTTAAGTGATGATTCAGGTCTCGTGGTTGATGCTCTGGCCGGGGCTCCGGGGGTGCATTCGGCCCGTTTTGCCGGGCTTGATGCAAGTGATACCGAGAATAATCTGAAATTGTTGGAGGCCCTCGCCGAAGTGCCTGATGACCAGCGGGACGCCGCCTTTGTCTGTGTTGTGGTGCTGGCTGCGCCGAGTGGTGAGGAGTTTGTTTTTGAAGGTTACTGCCGAGGCCGGATCGGCCGCCAGCTGATCGGTTCTCATGGTTTCGGTTATGATCCTCTCTTTATGGTTGCGCCTGACTACAGTTTGAGTATGGCGCAGTTAAGCCCGGCGGAAAAGAGTGCGATTAGTCATCGAGGCCAGGCTTTAAGGAAATTACGGCAGTGGTTGGGTGGATGGGACTTGGCCTTAAAGAGCTTTTAGCTTCGGGTGGGTCGAAGGGTGTGAAAAAAGTGTTGACAAGTCTTCGTTTAATCTCTATATGCTCGTCTTACGCCCACCTTCTATTAGATATTTCTTAATTTTACAGCCACTTAAAGAGCATTTATCCATAGAAAAAACAGTTCCGGTTAACTCTTCATACCCAATTCCTGATTCCTGTCGAAAATATTCGAAATCAAATTGTTAATACCTGGATTACATTTCAATAATTGCTTTTTTTGACGTTTAAATACGCTGAGGGCAATGCTTCTTGTCTGCCCTTTTTGTAATTGGGTTGCGTAGTTTTCGTTTCACTGGTTATCCCGGGCTTTTTTACGAGTGCATCAAAGGTTGGTACACTCTCAATGTCTAAGTTTGAAAATTTCTGATGCTTTAAGGAACACGTATGAATCTTAATGAGTTGAAAACCAAAAAGATCTCTGAATTGGCGGAGATGGGTCGTGATATGAAGATCGAAGGGGCCGCCGGTATGCGGCGTCAGGATTTGATCTTCGCCATCTTGCAATCTCATGTCAATAAAAACGGCGCGATTTTTGGTGAAGGTGTGCTGGAGACCCTGCCCGATGGTTTTGGTTTTTTGCGGGCCCCTGATTACAGTTATCTTTCCGGCCCTGATGATATCTATGTTTCGCCCTCGCAAATTCGGCGTTTCAACCTGCGCACTGGTGATACCGTAGCCGGACAGATTCGATCACCGAAAGAGAGTGAACGCTATTTTGCCCTGCTCAAGGTGGATCAGGTCAACCAGGATTTGCCGGAGGTCTCCCGCAACAAGATTCTTTTTGATAATTTGACCCCGATTTTTCCGGATGAGCGCTTTACCCTTGAGACTACTGCTGACAGCTATTCAATGCGGGTTATGGATCTGATTACGCCGATTGGTAAGGGCCAGCGTGGGTTGATCGTGGCCCCGCCACGGACCGGTAAAACCGTATTGTTAAAGCAGATAGCTAACTCTCTGACCGAGAATCATCCAAATATTACGTTAATTGTTCTCTTGATCGATGAACGCCCCGAAGAGGTCACCGACATGAAGCGCTCGGTACGCGGTGAAGTCGTCTCTTCAACCTTTGATGAGCCTCCCCAACGCCATGTTCAGGTTGCTGATATGGTTTCGGAAAAAGCCAAACGCCTGGTTGAGCATAAGCATGATGTGGTAATTCTACTCGACAGTATCACGCGCTTAGCACGGGCCTATAATACCGTAATTCCGGCCAGTGGGAAGGTGCTTTCCGGTGGGGTTGATTCCAATGCTCTGCATAAGCCGAAGCGTTTTTTCGGAGCGGCCCGTAACATTGAAGATGGCGGTTCCTTGACAATCATATCAACCGCGCTGGTCGATACCGGAAGCCGGATGGATGAGGTTATCTTCGAAGAGTTCAAGGGTACCGGCAACATGGAGCTTCATTTAGAGCGCCGTCTGGCCGATAAACGGACTTTTCCGGCTATCGATGTGATACGCTCGGGTACCCGGCGTGAAGACTTGCTGATGGATCCTCAGGATTTGCAGAGAGTCTGGATCTTACGCAAATTTATCCAGCAGATGAATGTCGTCGAAGGCTTGGAATTCCTGCTCGAAAAGATGAAGGGCACAAAAAATAATGCTGACTTCCTTGATTCCATGAATAGCTGATGGCGTCGAAAAATGTCCAGCTGCGTCGTTGTTCTGCAACCTTTGTCAATGAGGCGTACTATTTGTACGCCTCATTCCTCAGGTTTTGAACGCCTAGCATCTGAACATTTTACTTTGCCATCTCATTTAGGTACTTGTGTTTGTACCGATAGTTAGATGTGTGAATTATGTTGACAACAACCTGTATAAAGATATAAAGAGCGCGTTTCGCCCGCTTGGGGCTTAACGCAGGCGTTGCCCGCAAGTAAGTGCTCTTATTAGAACATTGCCCTGTTTTTAAAACAGGGCAATAACCTGTAAGGCGCTAAATATATGGAGGATTTATAAAAATTATGAGAGAAGATATTCATCCCAAATACGAAAAATGTGAAGTTAACTGTGCCTGTGGGTTCAATTTTGAGACCAGTTCAACCATCCCGGTGATCAAGGTTGAGGTCTGTTCCCAGTGCCATCCCTTCTTTACCGGTAAGCAGAAATTTGTTGATTCAGCCGGTCGGATTGAGAAATTTCGTCGTAAATATAACAAATAGACGGTTATCAGTTTGTTTGTTTCCCTGCTGACATACACCCCGGATTCCGAGCGTATAGTTGCGACTGCGGCCCGGCTCTGTTACTCGGCGGTAAATTTTCAGACTCTGACGCAATCAAATATTCCGGATGACAACCGGCAGATGATCAGTAAAGTTCTAGCCCTTGGTCATCATGGGGTCTTGGAGCATGCGGTTTTTAGCTTTGCGGCAGAAGGCGTCTCCCGGGCCTTGACCCATCAGTTGGTGCGCCACCGGATTGCGTCATTTGCCCAGCAGAGTCAGCGCTATGTTGATTTTGACAGCGGCTTCGATTATGAGGTTCCGCCAACCATCGCCGAACAGCCTGAACTGGCGGCCCGTTTTGATGATGAGATGCGTCGCCTGGCGGCTCTTTATGCCGACTTAAGAGAGGCCGGGATCGCCGCTGAAGATGCCCGTTTTGTCTTGCCCAACGCTGCCCATTCCCGTCTCATTATAACCATGAATGCCCGGGAGCTGCGCCACTTTTTCCGTTTGCGCTGTTGTCGACGGGCGCAATGGGAGATTCGAGATCTCGCCAAGCTCATGCTTAAAGAGGTGTTGAAGGTTGCACCGGCTCTTTTTCAGGAAGCTGGGCCCGGTTGCCTGGCCGGAGCTTGTCCTGAAGGTCAAATGACATGTGGAGCCACCGCCGAAGTCCGCCGCGAATTTGCCGATCTTAATTTCGATAATAACAATAATAGTTGTCAGTAGCTAGTTGTCGGTTTTTACTGCCCACTGCCACTGCCACTGCCCACTAAACTATGTTTGCAAAACTTGAAGAAGTTGAACAGCGTCTTTTGGATCTCGAAGCTGAAGTAATTCAGCCCGAAGTTGTCTCTAACCGCAAGCGCTATCAGGAGGCAACGACTGAGCTTGCCGGTTTGCGTCCGGTGGTCGAGGCGTTTCGTTCTTATCGGGAAATTGCGGCCGAGATCGAAGATCATCGCGAACTTTTGAGCGGGGATGATGACGATCTTAAAGAACTTGTCAATGAGGAGCTTCCGGCTCTCGAAAAACGTCTGGCTGAGCTTGAAAAAGAGATTCAGCTCCTGCTTCTTCCTAAAGACCCCAATGATGAAAAGAATGTTATTTTAGAGATTCGCGCCGGCACTGGTGGTGATGAAGCGGCTCTTTTTGCCGCTGATCTTTTTCGTATGTATGCCCGCTATGCCGAGCGCCAGCAGTGGAAACTTGAGGAACTCGGCCGTAGCGAAACCGGTGTCGGTGGCTTAAAAGAGATTATTGTTCTGATCAAGGGCAAACGGGTCTACAGCCGTTTGAAATATGAGAGCGGCGTGCATCGGGTTCAGCGCGTGCCGACGACCGAATCGCAGGGGCGTATTCATACCTCAGCGGTAACCGTGGCAGTACTTCCGGAAGCTGAAGAGGTTGATGTCGATATCAATCCTCAGGATCTACGAATCGATATCTATAGAGCGTCCGGCCCCGGGGGCCAGAGTGTTAATACGACGGACTCTGCCGTGCGCATCACCCATATTCCGACCGGACTCAAGGTCTCCAGTCAGGATGAGCGTTCTCAGCATAAAAATAAAGAGCGGGGCATGAAGGTTCTGGCCTCCCGTCTGCTTGATCTGCGCATGCGCGAACAGCACGACCTGATCAGTAGCGAGCGTCGCCAGCAGGTTGGCAGCGGCGATCGCAGTGAGAGGATTCGCACCTATAATTTCCCTCAAGGTCGGGTTTCCGATCATCGTATCGGGTTGACGCTTCATAAACTTGACCAGATATTGGCCGGTGAGGTTGGTGAATTGATTACGGCTCTGACCTCACATTTTCAGGCCGAGTTGATGAAAGGCTCATCGACATGAGCTCAACCTGGACGGTGCTCAGCCTGCTTAACTGGGCCGCACCGTACCTTGAAAAACATGGTTCCAGCTCACCCCGCTTAGATGCCGAACTGCTGCTCGCCAAGGTTCTTGCCTGCCAGCGTCTTGAACTCTATCTCCGTTTTGACAAACCCCTTGCCGATACCGAGCTTGCTTCTTTCAAAAAATTAATTCTTGAACGCCGACAAGGGGTTTCGGTCGCCTATCTGCTTGGTGAAAAGGAGTTCTGGTCGCTCTCCTTTAAGGTCACCCCTGCGGTTCTGGTGCCGCGTCCCGAAACCGAACACCTGGTTGAGGGGGCGATCGATTTTTTAGAAAAAAAATTCCCATCAGGTTGCGGGGTTCTCGATCTGGGTACC
>DAOWIX010000059.1 GCA_030640695.1 Deltaproteobacteria bacterium
CTTCTAGCTCCTTCAACTTGAAATTACGCTGTCGGGCACCACCAAGCTCAACCAGAAAAATCCCCTGCCAAGTTCCCAAAACCAACCTACCCAGCACCACCGGGATACTCAGAGAAGAACCGATAAGGGTACTCAAAATATGGGCGTCTGAGTTACCCTCCAAGTGCCGGTAGTTCTCATTTTCCGGTACCATTTGCGACAATTTGGAGAGCATATCATAAGGTACGGCAGGATCGGCATTCTCATTAATAGTCAAGGCTGCAGTCGTATGGATTACAAAAACAATACAGAGACCATCAACCACCCCTGAACTCTTAAGGTCACCCTCAACTAAAGCCGTAATATCGACCAGTTCCTGGCGTCTGCCGGTTTTGAGATTATGCTCAAAAATCATGGATTTAAAGGGCTTCTAAAATTTTCTGGACAAAGGGTTCAACCTCTTTTTTAACCTTGGCCGCTACCGGAGTCTGCTTAACCTTGATGCCGTCGGCAACAAGCTTCATCTCATAGAGGTTTTTCATAGTATCTTCAATGATACCTAAGGATTCCCCGCTCCAACCAAAAGAGGCAAATGCGGCCCCCGGTTTTCCATTAAGGTCGGCTTTCTCAAGCTTGAAGAGTACCTGTTTCATGGTCTTCATCAAATCTTTATGATAGGTCGGCCCACCCAACAGAAGAAGATCGGCGGCTTCAGCATCAGCCACCTCAACCGCTTTCGCTTTTACCGCTTTAACTTCATGACCGGCGGCGCTAAACAGCTCACTCATAACATCGACCACCCGTTTGGTATTACCGCGCAGGGAATCAAAAACGATTACTATATTTGCCATTGCCTATTACCTCTCCTAACGCGGGGTTGCCCGCAAGTAATTATCAAGTAACTATTCTGTAAGGCACTAATCGATTTTACTGAAACTATCCTTATCGGCACCTCACATCGGGCAGACCCAACCTTCGGGCAGATCTGCAAAAGAGGTTCCAGCTGCGATATCCGCATCAGAATCACCAACTTCAGGATCATAAACATAAGCACATACATCACATACATATTTATCCATCTCTTTTCTCCTTATTTATGTTTTACTTTATTTTTGCTGTTCTCTTTTGGCTTTAGCGCCCGGCCCATCTAAAGCCAGATTCTCTTTTACAAATTTCAAAACCTTCAATTTATCAATATGGCTAATTTCACTGCCGTCATATTTTGCCATCCGCTCAACAATTGCCTGCCACTCCAACATGTAAGCCCGTTTTTCAATGATCACGTCAAGATCATGACAATCCGTACATTTGCGCTCAAGTAGAAGAGTATCAAGCGGGGCTGAGAGAGCTGTCATCACAGAGCCAAAAAACAGAGCCGACAACAGTCCGGCCAAAAGTATTAATCGCCCCATACCAACTCACCTCTGTTCTTCACATCATAAAGTTGATCTTCGAGAATTCGAGCGTGCTGATCCTCTTCCTTGGCCATTTTTTCAAACATGGCAACCCCGTTGGGATCTTCAATCTCAGCCGCCAGTTCACGATAGGCCTGGCCCGCTTTTTTCTCATTACGAATACCAATCGTCAGGATATCAAGTATCGTTTTCTGAATTCCATCATCAAGTTTCACTTGACCGCCTTCGACTCCGACAGGTTCCAACAGAGCACTCTCATAGGTAATATAACAGCTCTTGCCTTCAAGCGAAGCTTTTAAATCTTTCAAAGCATTATAGTGGCCCATCTCAAACTCCGAAAGCTGGGTAAAAAGGGCTTTACCGGGACCTCCATCAAGCTTGGCCGCAGCCGCAGCATAAAAATCACTGGCCTTCTTCTCCTCTTCCATACCCAATTCGATTGCATCGATTACCGTCTTGCTACATTCAACCATGAGATCACCTCTTTTAACCTTACTTAAATTTGCCCGAACGGGAAATTAAAAAACTGAGACAAAGCATCAAAACAATACCAACTTAGTGTAGTCATACATCATCAGTTCTCTATTTGCAATCTTTTTTATTTAGGGCCAGCCACGGGACCTACAGCAACCAGATAGAGAGGGTCGAAGTTTTTCGGTAAACAACAAGTTCGGGCCAGTTCGCTATCATAAAAGGCTCCGACCGCACAGCAACCCAGACCCAAGGCCGTGGCCCCGAGATAGAGCCGCTGGCCCAAGCGCCCGGCGGCGATTTGCAGATAGCGATAACTGCGAGGGCCGTAAACCTCCTGAGCCGATTCAAGGTCGGCAAAAAAAAGAAATTGCAGAGCCGCCCGCTCGAGCCAGCGCTGATCAAGTGAGGCCGTAGCGACAGCCCGGCGTCGATCCTGATCAGCGAAGAGAGTGAAACGAGCGGCAAATCGATCAAAGAGGTAGAGACCATCATCCAGCCCACAGATCCCAGCCGCCCAAAAGGCGATCTCGGGCTCAGGAAATGAACTATTCTCTAGACCTTGCGACATAAATCCCAGTAAACAGTGGAGCACCTCTAAATCAAGCGGAATCTTGCTATTTATGAAGTTTCTTTTGGAACGCCGTTGGCGTAAACTTTCGACATAGTCAAGAGCAGATTCAGGTAAAGCTCTCTTGTCGGAGATTTCTTGCCAGTTGGAAAGTTTCTGATAGAATTCAGGGCAAGTCAGGTTTGGATCAGGCGTTCTCCTTAAGGGAACAGAGGTTGCCTGGTGGATTTCATTAAGAAGCGGATAATCAACTTCACGCGATGAAACGCGACTGCTGGAACCCAGTTCCGGTTCCGGGTCACTCGTCTCAAGCAAGGTTTTGCTATCTGAAAACAGTGACGGCGAACGTAAACTGACAGCTACCAACCCCACCTCACGCGGCTCATCAAAACCTAATGTCCGGTTAATGGCGACATCATCGAAATCGAGCACCACATCAAAATCAGCCCCCATAGCCGACAATGCCAGGGAAAGGTTTTCCAGGGCATGCCCGGCATCCAACAAAAGATAACGATAGGCCCGGGCGCGATATTTCCAGGCACTGCGAAAAAAGATACCGCTGATCAGCAGGGTTGGTGAAGGGCTCTCCGCCTTTTTGTCATCCCCACAAGCTGCGGCAAAAGTTTCGAGAGAGGGATCATGGCGCAAACGGTTCAAGCCCGGTTTAAGTAGATCGTAGTGGTAGAGCCCGGCCGGCAGATCGTCAGAGCCGGGAAAAGAGAGATAAAATTCAAGCGGATGCAAGGCCCCGGCAGAAGCATTGCTACGATACCAGATCTCCCCTTCGGCAAACGTACTATGCCCCGTCGGAGCAGAGGTCAAGAGTAACAGGGAAGCCAGAGAGCTCCTATTCCAGATAGTCGGAGTTGGGAGGGGTGCGGGAGTCGAACTTGGGGAATAAACTTTTTTTGACAATGTAAAAAGAGAACATTCCGGAAGCGCTTTAGGCAAAGGCAGCGAATAGGAGTTACAGGGTGAGTACTTTTTAAAGAAAGAGGGTTGGCCCGGCCAATCGAGACGATGGCCCTCCATACGCCGGCGATCGTAAGCGGTCAACCATTGATATTGGTGACCGCCCTCAATCATGACCGCAATCCTTCAAACCTCTGGGCACAGTTTTCGCCCAAGAAAACTAATGATTCGATATCGAGATAATCGAGTACCGTCTCATCGAATAAAATCTTAACCTGGGCGCTAAAACCATCTTCTAAGTCGGCATCCCAAAAGAGTAGTTGAAAGGGGATTTTTGGCAAGGGATAAAAAACGGCTGCCACCTCGGCATTACTTTCAAGATCGGGAAAATCTGCTTTAAGCTCCTTAAGAGCTTTACGCAAAAGCTCCGGATGGCCGCTATAGGCTGTAGCAATCTTCTCTTCACAGCCGCTGACAAAGACCTTACGCTTGGCCAAACTCCCAGGCAGACTCTCCATCGGCACCCAATTACCGGTCAGCGCCCGCCCTCCGGCTTCAGCGACATAGTTATAGAGCAGAATATGTTCCCAGAGATCATGTTCACCACCATCAAGTGGGGCAACCTGCTCTTTATCAACTCGGTAAAGACGTTCGCAGAGATTAACAATCAGATAGGGGCCATCTTTATCATCGACCAAGCGAGCCCCGATCTTATCCGCATCCAGAGAAAAATCGTAATCTTTAATCTTGCCTTGAACAAATTTACGGGCCGAAAAAAGATGCTCGGGATAGGCACTATCCGCACCTTGATCAACCAATGATTGCTCAATAAAAGCGAGATCCTCGGACTCCGAGTAAGGACATTTTCCCGGGATCACCCCCTCACGCAAGACGTGGGTGGCAAAAGCCATACAGGTCGGGTAACCGCACTCCTTACAGTTTGTCCGGGGCAACATCTTGATCAGATCGAGAATCTGCAAAAGACGTTTCTTTTCAGCCATCAGCATGCTCTTTTAATTTTTTGGCCCGATTTAACTCTGCATCAGAGGGCCTTACATAGAGCAATTCAAGGCGCTCTGCCACCTTACTCAATCCGATCTGGTCTTGTTGTTGGCCTGCATCAGTTGCTCCAATCTCCGGCAAAAGTAACATCTGCGAGAGCAACGCCAAATCAGGGAACGCTTGCGGAGCCCCGATAAGTTTGGCATCAGGCAGAGCCTCAACCAGCTTCGACCTGTAGACATCAACCCCGGAACCGACCAATAGAATATCATTTTCAGACAATAACGGAGCAAGGGCTTCGGGATCGTCAACCCGACAGGAGGTTAAACACCTAACCTTCTGGCCATCACTAACATATGAAGACCAATAGACCTGCTGTCGCCGGGCATCAGTCAAAACCGCAAAAACTCCAGCCTGAGAAGCAAATTTACAGGCTATCAGATCGTGGCCGATAAAAGTATAGAGCGGCAAATCCAGAGCCTGAGAAAGGCCCTGCATAGTTGCCATCCCGATCCTTAAACCACTGAAGGATCCGGGACCACAGCAGACCGCCAGTTGTTCAAGCTCAGAGGCTTCAAGAGAGGCCTGGCGCAAAGCCCATTCAATCGCCTCCATCAAAGTCTTTGAATGAGGCTGGGAAACCGCCAAGCGCAACTCAACCAGAGCAGCGCCCGAACCCACCAGAGCCACGAAAAGATTTTCAGTACTGGAATCAACCACTAAAGTTAAAGGCATCATTTGGTGAAAATCCGGCTTAAATCATTATAAAAAACAAAAATCATTAAAGAGACCAGCAGGCAGAGACCAACCTGCTGGGCTATCTCCATTTTACGCATACTAACGGGGCGGCCCAAAAGAATCTCCATCGTGATAAATAGGAGATGGCCACCGTCGAGTACCGGGATCGGAAAAAGATTAAGAATGCCAAGATTCACACTGATAATGCCCATAAAATAGAGCAAGCTCAAAATACCGGCTTTGGCATGCTGACCGGCCATCTGGGCAATCATGATCGGCCCACCCAGATCTTTAGCCGGGATCACCCTCTCTATCATTTTGACAAAACCAACTACCGTCAGATAAGAGATCTTCCAGGTTTCATTTAAACCTTGAATTATAGCCTCCCCGGGTTGGTAATGTTTAATCTCAGTCTCACCGGATGCGGTAATACCAATGATGTAGGTAACAACATTTTCACCGAACATATTTTTGCTCTCACTCCGCTTCGGTACGACCCGGGTCGAGAGCTGTTCGTTTCCCCTCTCATAGGTGATTTCGAGTTCACGGCCACCACTGGCCCGAACCGCCGCCGACAACTGTTCCCAATCACCAATCGTTTGACCATCGATTAAGATAATTTTATCGCCGGCCTGAAACCCGGCACTATAAGCCGGCATCTCATGATTAACCTCGCCGATCACCGAACTTAAAGAGGGAACCCCGAATAGGTAGACCAGCGAAAAGAGCAGAGCTGCAAAAATGATATTGGCACCGGGCCCGGCGATAATAATTGCCAGCCGCTGCCAGGGACTTTTATATTCGTAGGAAAAAGGTCTCTCTGCGGCTGTCAATTCAACCCCATCTTCACCTTTGCCCTCCCCCAACATCTTGACATAGCCCCCCAAAGGCACGGCTGAGAGGAGGTATTCGGTCTCACCTTTACGAAAACCGAAAAGCTTAGGCCCGAAACCCAGAGAAAAAACCAGAACTCTGACCCCACAAAACTTGGCCACCAGAAAATGACCAAGTTCGTGAACAAAGATAAGAATTCCTAAAACAACTATAGCTGAAACAGTACTGTACATATGATAAATTACCAATAATCAGTGGTCAGTCGCCAGTCGTCAGTCGTCAGTAAAATCACTGAACATTGACCACTGGCGACTGACCACTATAGAATAGATTGCCTTACTTGGGCGTCAAAATCAAGAATTTCGGTAAGAGTCGAAAAATCTTCACTAATCACGGTTTCAAGCACCTTCTCAACGGTCTCTGAAATTTCGAGAAAACCGATCTCACCCTGACGAAATCGTTCAACGGCAACTTCGTTGGCTGCATTAAAGGCGATCGCCCCGCTGTCACCAGCCGCCAACGCCTGACGAACTAATTTTAGAGCTGGGAAACGTTGCGCATCAGCTTGAAAAAAATCGAGTTGACCAATAGTGGCCAGGTCAAGTTTAGGCAGATCAAGCTCCAACCTTTCCGGATAACCTAAAGCATAGGCTATCGGCAGACGCATATCCGGCAGACCGAGCTGAGCCAGCACTGAGCCATCGACATATTCAACCAGCGAATGGACAATACTCTGAGGATGAACCAGAACCTCAATCCGTTCCGGGACAATATCAAAGAGCCAGCGAGCTTCGATAATCTCTAAAGCTTTATTCATCATGGTTGCCGAATCGATCGTAATTTTCGGCCCCATCTCCCAGCGCGGGTGCCGCATCGCCTGGGCCGGAGTGACTTGTCCCATTTCGGCTAAAGAAAAATCTCGAAAAGGGCCGCCGGAAGCCGTCAGGATCAGTTTTTCAACCCCTTTTTTCAGCTCTATTTTTTTTAGCTCTCCATTAAGCGCCTGCCAAATCGCCGAGTGCTCACTGTCAAGCGGCAGAATAGCGGCCCCAGTTGAAGCCGCCACCTGGTTTAAAAGACGCCCGGCCATAACCATCGACTCTTTATTGGCCAGAGCCACATCTTTACCGGCCATAAGCGCCGCATGGGTCGGTTCGAGCCCGACCGCTCCA